>DATAQH010000027.1:0-3796 GCA_036264815.1 Candidatus Cybelea sp. | reverse complement strand
CGTTCGCCTTCGCCGAACTGCCGAAGGGCAGCGGCACCTTCACCGATATCACCCTCAATCGAAGCGTCGAGTGGCCGGGCGCAGTTCAGTGGGACGGAAAGTACGTCGCCGTCGGAGATACCGACGCGGCCGTAATCTATCGCACCCGGCCGAGCGGCGCGGTCAAGGCAACGACCGATCTCGGCGGCGCCAACTACGTTAACCAGTTCTGGATCACCGCACCGGCGCGCAAGAAACATCACAAGGACACGGTGCTCGCCGCGAGCCAAGACGGCAGCGTGCTCGGCTTCTACAACTACCCGGCGGGCGGCGGAGCGACGCTCACGATCGACGTAAGCGAACCGTTTGGCGTAACGCTCAGCAAGTGATCGCGCGCAGAGCCGCCGGCTAGTACTTCGGCAGCGCCACCCACCCCTTGCTGCTGCGTATCTGCCAGCCCTGAGCGTTACCGGTGCGGCTGCGATAGGTCCCGTCACCGCCGGCGCAGCCGCCCCCGGCCCCGATTGCCTGTGCGCAGAAGCTCACGACGATATACTTGCCGGCGTACTTCCTTTGCTGCGAGGTGCAGGCCGTCGCCCACTTCGGGTAGCTCGACATCCCCCAATCTGACGCTAAGACGACGTCCCATCCGACGATGTCGTTATGCGCCGCGTGCGCCTTGTAGAGAATGCAGTCGTTCAATCCGAAAATCATTGGATCGCGATTCGTCTGGGCGACGCGCAGGACTCGGCTTCCAAAGCGGGCTTGGTCCGCCTGCGACAACTGATACGGGACGTGCGGCGCGCACGCTGCAACGACCAGCAAGAGAACCGCCGCCGGCGCCTTCACGCGGTTGCGGGTTCGGCGAATCCCACCTAACCCTTCCCTTCGGGTAGTTCCTACGAAGGCTGGGGTAGAAGCCACTCCTATGAGGCGAACGGCTTGACGTGACCGCAATCATCGTCGTCTTTCTTGCGATCATCGTGCTGGTCACGATCGCCAATCGCATCAACGTCGCCTATCCGATCGTCCTGGTCCTCGGGGGAATGGCGATCGGTTTTATCCCGGGCGTACCGACGGTTCCGCTGCCGCCGGACCTCGTGCTCGTCGTTTTTCTACCGCCGCTTCTCTACTGGGAGAGCGTCACCGCCCCCACCAGCGAGTTCCGCGCCGGAGCGCTCTGGATCTTCCAGATGGCCTTCGGCCTGGTCATCCTCACGACCGTCGTCGTAGCGGTCGTCGCCCACGCAATCGTCCCCGGCATGCCGTGGGGAGTGGCATTCGTCCTCGGCGCGATCGTTGCTTCGACCGACGAGGTCGCCTTCGCGGCGATCGCCGGCGAACTCAACGTACCACGGCACATCATCGGAACGATCGAAGGCGAAAGCCTCGTCAACGACGCGACCTCGCTCATCCTTTACGGCGTCGGCATCGCCGCGGTCGTCGGCGCGTCGTTCTCGTTTTGGCACGCCGCCGGCGCGCTCGCAGAAGAGATCGTCTTATCGGTGCTGATCGGCCTGGCGGCGGCGGGGCTCGCATACTTTGCCTGGCGCGCACTCAAGGACGAGACGCTGCAGGCGACGATCTCCGTCGTCGTGCCGTTCATCTCGTACTTGCCCGCGTATTATCTCGGCGAGTCGGGCGTGCTCGCGACCGTCACCACCGGTCTGGTCGTCAGTCGCTTTTCGCCGAGCGTGCTGCAGCCTCGCGCGCGCGAGATGCTCACCGGTTTCTGGGTAACGGTCGTCTTTCTGCTCAACGCCTTCATCTTTACCGAGGTCGGCATCCAGTTCCGTTCGATCATCGCCGGGCTCGGCCACTACTCGCCCGTCCAACTGATCTTTTGGGGCATCGCCGTCTCACTCGTCTGTATCGTCGTTCGGCTCGCGTGGACGTTCGCGCAAGGGCTGCTGCCGGCCACCAACGAGCCCGAACACGTCGAAGGCAAAGCCGACTGGTCGCACGTCGGTTTGCTCGCCTGGACGGGCATGCGCGGCGGCGTTTCGCTCGCAGCCGCTTTGGCCATTCCACTCGAGACGGCAGCCGGTCCATTTCCGTTTCGCGATCTGCTGATCTTCATCACGTTCGTGGTTCTGCTCGCGACGCTAATCGGGCAAGGCGGCACGCTGCCGTGGATCATACGCTGGCTGAAGATTAAAGACGACGGGGCAGCACTGCGCGAGGAACGCCTGGCCATCGTCGTCACGGCGCGCGCGGGCCTGCACTGCATCGATCGGCTCGCCAAGGAAGGGACCTATCCAGCCGACATTCTCGGGATTCATCGATTTCGGCTGGAGGCGCGCCTCGGGGAATTTACCTCGCCAATGGCCGGCAAGCAAGCTTCGAAAAACACCGCGCTGTTTCGCCAATCGTACAACTTGATTATCGAAGCCGAACGAGCGAGATTGATCGAGCTGCGCCGGCTTGGAAAGATCGACAATACCGTGTTGCGGCAAGTGCAGCGCCTGCTCGATTTAGAGACCCTTGAAGTCGAGATGCTCGGCTCCACGGGACACTCCGAACTCGACGAGTGAGTTAAGAGACTAAAAACGGCCCCGCGAATCGCGAGGCCGTCGTTGTCTCCAAAAAGTGCGCTTACTGCTGCTGCACTTCGGGGGGCGCCGCGGTGAGCGTGATGTCGTAGCGTTGCGTTTGGTCGGCGTAGACCGAGTACCCGGCGAGCGTCTTTGTGACGTAACCGGTCTTTTCCAGCGTGAACGTGTAGTCGTCGGGCTGGAGCGAGAAGGCGATGTAGTGACCGTGCGCGTCGGTCGTCACGGTGACTGCCTCCGAGGGCGAGGCGATCTTGACCTTAACATCCGAAACCGGCGCGCCGGTCTTCGAGTCGGTGACGATGCCCGCAATGCCGCCGCTGGTTCCGGCCAGCGCCCACGTGGACTGGCTCGCGAACGCGACGAGCAAAGCAAGTGCAGCAAAGGAAAGCCTAAGAGAAACTGTCCGTATCAAAATATCTCAATCCTGTTCCGCAAAGCAAATAGCAAGTTACGTCCTGCATTACACGCTGCCGTTGCGACGGGTTGCGAACGCGCCGAAGAGCACCGCTCGATCGCTCTGGGTACGGAGCAACCGTGCTGGGACCGCGGACCGCGCGTAATCGCGGACCGCGCGTTATTACGAAGAGGTCAGTTCGCCCCGCAGGGCGATCTCGGCGATCAGCGCCGCGCGATTGTTGACTTGGTAGGCGCGGAACACGCCCTTGAGATGGTTGCGGATCGTATGCGGACTCAGGCCGAGGAACTGCGCGATCTCTTCGGTCGACATCTTCCGGCAGAGCAGGTCGAGCACTTTGCGCTGCATCGGTGGCAGCTTCACCACCGGCATCTGCGGCTTTCGCTGTTCGGCGATGCTGCGTGCCAGCCACGAGCGAGGGTACGGCTCGAGCTTATCCTCGGCAAGGTGCGCCCACCGCTCTTTCTTTGTCGCCTCGAGCAGCCGCAGCGCCGTTCGGCCCGCGCGCCAGTCGTAGCCGATGCGATCGAAGACGACCCATGCTTTGCGCAGCGCCTCTTCGGCGCCTGACTCCCCGCTCTTCAACTTGATCACACCTTCGCAGTAGTTGGCGAAGGCCTCACAGCGCTGATCGAACGCGAACAGGTGGACGGCCGAGCGAATACGGTCGAGGCTCTTGTAGCGTGCCAAGTAGAAGTGCGCCTTCTCGACGTTATACTCGGCCATCGCCTCGGCGAGGAGGAGCAGGCCGACGCGCTCGTCGCCGGCCAGCTCGTTCCAGTCGATGCGATCGGCGATCCCCTCGGCCTTAGCGACTTCGTTGGCAGCCCAGTTGTGTTCGCCAACG
>DATAQH010000410.1:0-4869 GCA_036264815.1 Candidatus Cybelea sp. | reverse complement strand
AGACTTCGGACCATGAAAAAAGCCTGTGCATACAGGCCGCTTTTGGTAGCGCCAACGGGAATCGAACCCGTCTTTCCGCCTTGAAAGGGCGATGTCCTAACCGATAGACGATGGCGCCGCGAATCTCGGAGATCTAGGGCTTCGAACATCCGGCAGTTTATCCCACCTGGACCCGAGAACGCAACTGGATGGCGTCGAAATATCGCTATGGCGAGCTCACGTGGCCGGAGGTGAAGGCGGCGGCAGCGAGACCGTGCGTCGCCGTTGTGCCAATCGCGACGCTTGAGGACCACGGGCCGCATCTCCCGATCGATACCGACTTGCTTCTCTGCGCGAGCGTCTGCGATCTGGCTGCCTCACGTGCGGAGGATCGGGCCGTTCTCGTTCCGCCGATCAATCACGGTTACAGTCCGCACCATATGGATTTTCCCGGCGCCATTACCATAGGTGCGCATACGCTGATCGACTACGGCCTCGACGTCTGCAAGAGCCTCGCGCATCACGGATTCACGCGCATCCTTATCGTCAACGGGCACGGAAGCAACACGCCATTCTGCGACGTCATCGCGCGCCTCTCCGTCGTCGCGACCGGCGCGCTTACGGCTGCCGTCAATTACTGGGCCGCGCCGGGCGTACGAGAAGTTGCCGAATCGCTACGGGAATCGGAAGCCGTGGGCGGGATGAACCACGCGTGCGAGTTCGAAACGTCGCTCTATCTCGCACTGCGTCCCGACTTGGTCGACATGAGCCGAGCCGTTCACGAAATCGCTCATCGCCCGACGAAGAATTATTGGACCGATCTCATCGCCGGCGACGGACCGCTGGCGATGATGGAACAGTGGAGTCAGCTGAGCGAGAGCGGCGTGATGGGCGACCCGACGAAGGCAACCGCCGAAAAAGGGCGGTTGCTCTTAGAAGCGGCAGCTACCGGCATCGTCGAGCTCGTCGATGAGTTGCTTGCGCGCAAGAGTCCGCCGCGCAAAGATCACCACTGACGGGCTCTTAGTGTTTCAGCGGACGCTTACCGAGTGGCGAGCGCGTTACCGGTGCGCTGGCGTACAG
This sequence comes from Candidatus Cybelea sp., assembly GCA_036264815.1. Lineage (GTDB taxonomy): Bacteria > Vulcanimicrobiota > Vulcanimicrobiia > Vulcanimicrobiales > Vulcanimicrobiaceae > Cybelea. The sequence goes on along the minus strand of DATAQH010000410.1, from coordinate 3,807 downwards.
GAATGGGCTCGACGTGCTTCGCCGCTTGACCGACGAACCACATGCAGAGCAGCGTCAGCAATGCGACATCGTCGAGCGCGCCGAGCACGGGGATGTCGCTGAAAATATCGACGGGCGAAATAACGAGCAGCCCAACGGCCGCCGCGATCAGTTTGAGCGATAGCGGAACGCGCGTATCGCGGAGCAGCGGAAACGTTCGAAAGATGGCCGTCTTCGCGGCAAAGAGCAGACGTAGGAGTCTCATCGCGGCATAGTACCCGTTGACGCCCCGGAGGTTTCACCGCAAGGGCTGGTAACCGAGCGCTCGTCCTTCGTCCGGCCCTTCGACAAGCTCAGGGTGACACGCGGTGTGGCTCAGGGTGACACACGGTGTGCCTCAGGGTGACACGGCGGTGTGGGGCGGGGACACGCCCTTCGACAAGCTCAGGGTGACACCGCGGTGCGAGGCAGCGTGACACGCCCTTCGACAAGCTCAGGGTGACACAGTAGTGTGGCGCGTGCGGTGTGCTATCAATAGGTATCAAAGCGCGAAAAGAAGCGCACTTCGAAACCTCGCGTGTTGCGCGCGTGTAGCAGCGATTTGAGACCTCTCGACAGTGAGCTACATCTTTCGAATTGGCCTTTTCATCGGATTTGCGCTTGCAATCGTATGCGCGCCGGTTCGCGCTGCCGTTCCCGCGAGCTTCTCCTTTCCCGTGGCGCGCGCGGCACATCCGCTGACGCTGGATCCAACGCTCGCCGATCCGGCGTGGGCTGCGGGCGAAGTGCCCGAACATGGGCCGTGGCAGAACGTGACGACGCGACAACCGTCACGCTACACCACGACGGCGTATCTGCTCTACGACGATAAGAATCTCTACGTCGGCTTTAAGGCCGAACAGGACGGCGTGCCGATCGCAGCGTCCCAAACGACCAACGACGTCGGATTCGGGCTCGACGATTTCGTCGGCATCGGTCTCGATACGAGCGGCGGCGGCAGTCAAGCGTATTATTTCGAAACGACGCCGCGCGGCACGCGATACGAACAAGCCAACGAGAACGTACGGTTTCGCCCGCGTTGGTCGGCTGCGGGCCGCGTCGGCACCGGATCGTGGAGCGCCGTCCTGATCATTCCGCTCGACGTTTTGCGCGTACCGCGCGGCGGGAAGCAAACCTGGCGCATCCAGTTCGTCCGGGGCATCGCGGCGCGCGCCGAGCACCTCTCGTGGGTCTGGGATACGATTATGGGAGACTCCGCGAGCGGCACCTGGCCGACGTTTCAAGATACGCGATTCTGGGCCGGCGCACAGTTCGATCTCGCCGGCTCGGCCGCCGCTCGCCCGAAACCTCGCGCGGATATTTACGGCCTGGCCAGCATCGGCGGAGATCGCAACCTCTTCCAACAGGCCAACGGCACGTTCTTACCGATGAACGTACGCTCGTTCGGCGGCGACGTCAGCTATCCCATTACACCGACGATCCGCTTCGTCGGCACGCTCAATCCCGATTTCTCCAACGTCGAGATCGATCAGCAAACGATCGTTCCGCAAGAATTCGAACGTCAGCTCATCGAGTACCGTCCGTTCTTCGCGCAAGGTGCAGCCTTCATCAATGCTTCTTCGGGGCCGCGTTCGCCGACCGGTCCGGCCTCGACGGCGCCGAATCTCGTCTTCTATTCCCCCTCGGTCGGGCCGTTCGATAGCGGCGCCAAAATGGAAGGAACCTTCGGCAACTACCAGAGCTTTGGCGCGCTGACTTTTCACGGCTACGATCAGACCAGCAACAATACGTTCTCCGATCAGGCGTACGGTTACGAACACGCGATGCCGAACGGTTCGTTCATCTATTGGAGCGACGGCGTCTTCGCCAATCACAGCGTCTCCGGCAGCGACACGACAATAGAAAACGGGGTGGAAGCCCGCGATCTTCAAAACGGAATGATCTATTACGCCGACTATTCGTTCGAGAACGGCAGCTGGGTTCCGCAAGGGCACGCCGACCTCGGGCAGTTTTGGATCGACCGCCACAAGAATAACTTCGAGATCAACGGCGGCTACTTCGACGTTTCGCCGAACTACGACCCGATCGACGGCTTTACCGCAAACTCCGATATCCGCGGCCCGACGTTCTACACCAACCTCACCGGCGCGTCACCCGCGATCAAGAACTGGTCGATCTTTCTCACGGCAGATCGTTTCATCGACGAATCGGGCGCCGTGCACCAAGCCGACACGCAGTTTTTCTTCAACAGCGTCTTCAAGAACCAGTTCTCGCTTAACGGAATCGGCGAACAGGTGGGGCAGCTGCGCTCGTACGGCGTTCCGGCCGGCCCGGGATGCAGCGGGCCGATCCTGTTTCAATCCAGCTTCACGGGCTATCCCTGCTATCTCGACGGCGTCACGCAGCCGTTTAACCTCTATCAAATTCCCGTCGGCTACCGCGACGGTACGCCGTCTCCAATCGACGCGAGCTATTCGTGGGGACCGTTCGGCGACAACTACGTGCACTTATTTTCGATCGTCACGAGTCGTCCGCTCACGCGCCGCCTGAGCCTCGGCCTCGAGTACGATGGAACCTACGAGCGGTCGTTCTCCAACGGCACGCTCGATTCGCAGTGGCTGCGCCGCGTCTCGCTCGGCTACAACATCAGCAGCGACAGCAGCTTTAGCCTCGAACTGCGCGACATCAACGGCTACGGCGGATTCGCGACGCAGATCGGCAACAACCTCGCGCTGGCGTATCACCAGCGCTTCGCCGCCGGTAACGAACTCTACATCAACTACGGCAGCCCGGCCGCCGGTGCAACGCTCAACCGGCTCATCGTAAAGTTCGTTCTGCACGAGGGCGCCGACGCCGGCACGTAAGGTTTAGCGCATCCACGCAATCGTCTGCGCGATGCCGTCGGCAAACGGCGTCTTCTTCCATTCGCCAAGCCGCCCACGCAGCGCAGCATCGTCGAGCACGAAGCCGCTGTCGAACAGGTAGTACATCTCCGCCACTTCACGCATCAGCGGCACGCCGACGCCAACGATCTGGAGGACCCACTTCGGCACCGAACGATATTTTGGAGATTTGCCGATCGCCGCGAAAACGCCGTTCGCGAAGTCACGCGCCACAATACTCTCCCCGCCGAGGTTCCAACAACGGCCGTAGGCGTCGTCGAGAGCGGCAAGAGCGAGCAGCGGCGCTGCGGCATCGGGCACGAAGAGAAATTCGCGCCGCGCGTCGAGCGGCCCGATAAACGAGGCCGTCTTTCCGCTCAGCGCTTCACGCATGAAGGCGTTTGCGTAACTGAGTTCGGCGTGTGGGCCGTAAAAATCGGGCAGGTGCACGACCATCGTCGCGAAGCCGGGTGCGTTTCGTTCGAGAACGGCTTGCTCTTGCTCTAACCGAAAACGGCCCTTGCGCGTATTCGGAACGTGGGGTTGGCTTTCGGGAACCGGGCGCGCGAGCGGCGGTCCGTAGCTGTAAACCGGCGCGACGTGCACGAAGCGCTTCACGCCGGCCGCCTGCGCTGCGTCGAGCGCATTGCGCACCATTATCGGGTGCTTGAAAAACTCCGTGTACGGCGCGCCGGCGAGATAGAAAATCGTATCGATGCCGGCCGCGGCGTCTCCCACGCCCTCCTTGGTGAAGAAGTCCGCGGTGGCGACTGCGGCGCCCGGGAAGTCACGACTCAAACGCTGCGCGTCGCGTCCTACTGCGAGATACGGAATGCCGCGCGATTGCAGCTCCGAGGTCAGCGAGTGGCCGATCGCCCCGGCCGCGCCGAAGAGCGCGATTGAGCCAAGTGTTGAATTGTTCATCGGTTATTTAGACTCAGCTTTT
>DATAQH010000402.1:0-4744 GCA_036264815.1 Candidatus Cybelea sp. | reverse complement strand
CCGACGATGACGAACAGCAATAACGTCGCGGCGGACAGAACAAAGGGACGCATGGGATGACCTCCTCTTCGGTAGCGTAGGATTCCGCGAGGTAGGTTAGGCCGGCAGGCGCTCTACACCTCGGAGGCCGCTTTGACCGTGAATCGGCATCGTGGCCGGTCTTCACGGAGTGCCCCGTAGTTACTTACGCGTGATTCGAAGGAGCGGCGTAGATCGGGCAGGCCTTTTCGAAAATGAGCAGTCCGTGCTGCGCCGCGGGCCAGCTGCCGAAGAACTCGAACGCTCCCGCCGCGACGAACGCGATAAGCACCGCGAATAGCGCCGGAGTGAAATCCAAACCTCGCGAGGGGCCTTTTGCGAGCTTCATGGTGTCACTCGCTTCAACCCCGGAGCGATGTGCCCGGTTTCGGGTCTTTGGCTGCCGGCCGCAGGAGCGTTCTTCATTGCGCGAAGCGGAGCTGCCGGTATGCCGGCTTCCGCCGAGGAAGACCTGGAGACCGTGTCTGTGCGAACCTCGCGTTCCCCCATTTTCATTCCGGTCGTTGAAACGGAGCGGCTGCGTCTGCGCGGCCACCAAAAAGACGACCTCGCCGCCTGCGTCGCGATGTGGACCGATCCGATCGTCACGAGATACATCAGCGGGCGCGCGTCGACCGAGCAGCAGACCTGGTCGAGGCTGCTTACCTACATCGGCCACTGGGATCTCTTGGGCTTTGGCTACTGGGCGGTCGAGGAGAAGAGCACGGGCGACTTCGTCGGTGAAGTTGGGCTCGCCGACTTCAAACGAGATATCTCGCCCTCGATGAAGGGCAGCCCCGAGCTTGGATTTGCGCTGATACCGAGCGTTCACGGAAAGGGCTACGCGACCGAAGCGGTACGCGGCGCCCTCGGCTGGGCCGACGCAAATATCGCCCAGCGCAGGAGCGTCTGCTTAGTAAATCCGCAGAATGCCGCGTCCCGGCACGTCGCGGAGAAATGCGGTTACGAAATTTTCGAGGAGAATATTTACAACGGACAGGGGGTTCTGTTCTTGGCTCGCAATGCGGAGCGAAAGGCGGCGCTCCCACCCGCTTGATTACTTTGACTCTTGTAAGAGTTGCTGGATATTGATTCCGCGCTTCACTGGCCAGAGCAGGCTCCACGTGACGCGCAGCGTCGTCTGCGGTGCGGCCAGCGGCCGAACGACGTTGGTGTAGTACACGGCCGCCAACTGCATCAGCTGGTCGCCGTCCTTAAAGGTCTTCGCAACGCCCCCGCCCAGCGGCACAATCCATTTGGTTCCAGGTATGTTGGCGTTCGACGTCAGGATCGGTGCCGAGCTGACCGCCCAACCGTCCTTTAAGTTGTAATTCACAAACGGCTGGACGAGAAAAGTGTTCACGCTCGGGCGATTCGGCAGGCCGGCAACGGACCAAAGCTGCGTTGCGAGCGCGCCGAGAACCCATTTCCCCGGCATGACCAAGGCCACAACGTCGGGTCCGACCGACCACTTGCCCGAACCGAGCGTGTTCGGAGTAGCCGTCGGGAACTGGAAGATCGGTCCGGCGCCCCAGATCAGCTGCCCGGGCTTGGTCTTCGGCGCGAAGAAAAGCTGCTCTTGAACGTCGCTCAGACCGAGGGTCGACGGACATCCTCCGGGCGACGCGCAGACGACCGGCGACTCCGGAGACGGCTGATTGACGATCGGGAGGATCGTTCTCGCGACCAGCGTCATCTTCGGGCTCAGCATGATCGGGAAGACCGGCTGCACGTTGAGGTTGTACTGCAGGCGCGTGTAGGGCCCGTATCCGTAGTTGAAGTTATTTTGAAACGGAAAGACGGTAATATTACCAACGGGGTTTTGCGACGTCTTGATTATTGCCAAGCGGAGCGCCTCTTGCTGTTCCGGCGTCAGCTTACTCGCGTCGAAGCCGCCGGTATCGGCATTTGAATTCTCGCTCGTCGGGAGTGCCTCAGCGGCTGGCGATGGTGAAGGTGAGACCGGCTGCGCGCGTGCGACGCCTTGTGACGCGAAGAGGAGCACGATCGCCGCTATGCCGGCGATTGCCGGGAATTTCATCGTTGCAAGGTCCGATTCGAGCTTCATGTCGGGTTGAGTGAGGGCGGGAGCTTGCGGCTCCAATCGATTGGCGCGATCGTGCCGACGAGCAAGATCCAGGCGGCGCCGCTGATTAGCGCGAAAATCGCGGCGATCGTGAAGGCCATGACGAAACTTCCCGTGCGATCGACGAGAATGCCGGTGAGCGACGGCGCGATGATACCCGAGATGTTCGATAGCGTGTTTTGGATGCCGGCCCAGCGCCCCGCGGCCTCGGGCCCGGCGATCGTCTGTCCGACGACGAAATTGTTGGCGTGCAGAAACCCATCGCCGATACCGACGCCGAACAGCCACAACACGGACGCCAGATCGCTCGAATAGCCAACGCCGAGTAGCGAAACCGAAGCCACGACCGCGCCGATTCCGAAGACCGTTTTGCGGGCGACCGTCGGCGTCACGCCGCGACGGATGAAGTAGTCGGCGGCGAGTCCGGAACAAACCATCGTTACTCCCATAAGAAGAAACGTCATACCGCCGATGCGCGCCATTTGCGGCAGCGTCCAGTGACGCTCGTGTACGAGATAATAGGGGATCCACGTCAGCAGAAAATAGAGTAAGTAGTTCGAGCAAAAGGCTCCCACCGAGGCGCCCCACAACGAGGGCTCGCGCAGGAGAAATTCCACTCGCGCGGACCGGGCCGCACGAGCGTGTGCGCCGGCGCTTTGCTGCCGACCCCGTTGCGCGATCGCCAGCCACGCGGCGACCCACAGCAAACTGATTGCGCCGAACGCGATAAAGAACGGTCGCCATCCGTACGCGGCGATCGCCATTCCGCCGAAGAATATCCCAAACGCCGGACCGAACGAAATACCCGACATCACGATGCCGTTTGCGAAGCCGCGCTGCGTTTCGCCGATGTACTCTACCAACGAGTGCGAGATCGCTGGGAAGGTTACCGATTCACCGATCCCCAGGAGCAGGCGGCACGCGAAAAGTGCGGCAAAGCCGCCGGCGAACCCGCTAAGTATCGTCGCAAGCGACCAGAGAAGAAAGCCCGTCACGAGCACTCGGCTCGCGCCCATCCGGTCCACGAGCCATCCTACGAACGGCTGGACGGGCATGTACGTAATGAAGAAGGCCGTCAAAAGCAAGCCGAGCTGCGAGGCCGTCAAATTCATCTCGCTCTTGACCAGCGGCGCCGCCGTCGATAGGTTGCCGCGATCGATGTAGTTGATGAAGATCAGGACGCCGAGAAGGGCGACCATGCCAAAAACGCGCGGCGCCATGCATGGAGCTTCGCAGAGCACGCGTGAGCTCCTCGCCGCAGGCGCGATGCGCACGTGCCGGAACTACCCTCCGATGGCGACCAAAGAGCAGGTTCAAGAAGCGATCTTTAAGCGCGAAGGATTTCGCGTCGCGCTCGAGCTCCTCGATGAGAAACGCCGCGCGTTGCCGCCGTACGAGTATCCGGTGATGGCTCCGCAACGCTGGAAGGTCTCGGATTGGAAGAACGCCCGCCTCGAAGCTTACCGATTGCTTGTGAAGAGCGCGATGATCTATCGTGGGGACGGGAGTGCGATTCCTCGAGACCTGCAGCTCGGCAACCTTCGCGACACGTATTACGAGGCGAATTACGGATCGCTCGATCCTCTTGGCGAACCGCCCGTACAGCACGCTGCAACCCAGAAAGTAACGTCTCTGGCGGCGCGTCGAAAGCGCTCGAAATAGTCGTGGGAACCCGGTTTGGGCTCCCACGATCCTGCTGCGCTCTTTGGATGTTGCTTAGCCTCGGGGGGGCCTACCGCCGCCGCCCGCGTGGCCGCCGCCGCCACCGCCCGCAGCGCGTCCACCGCCGCCGCCCGGAGCCCGCCCGGACATGCCGCCGCCACTGGGAGGCCGCCCGCCGGACATGCCACCTTGCCGGCCGCCATATCCGCCGCTGGGATGACCGCTATATCCGCCGCCCGGGCGCCCGGAGACTCCACCGCCGCCGGGGCGTGCGCCATACGAGCCGCCCGAGCGGCCGCTGCTGGCGTGACCACCGCCGCTCGCGCGCGATCCGTAACCGACCTGAGAACGACCGCTGGCAGAACTGCCGTGCGTCATTCCCAAGTTATAGTGACTCGTTGCGCCGCTTGTGTGGCCTGAATGCGTTGCAGCGACCGATCCGCTATGGCGAGCGGTCGTCGGTGCGTTGTGATGCGTTGCGGCAACCGATCCGCCATGGTGAGCGGTCGTCGGTGCGTTGTGATGCGTCGCGGCGACCGATCCGCTATGGTGTGCCGTCGTCGCTGCGTTGTGATGCGTCGCCGCAACCGATCCGCTATGTGCAGTCGTCGGTGCGTTGTGGTGAGCGGCCGCAAGTTGGCCGTGCATCTGGTGCTGCGCGTTGGTCCGATCGGCTGCGGTGATCGCATGCATGTTCGCGGGATGATGCGCGGCAGTCATCGACCGCTGTACCGCAGCGGTTTGGGGATGCCCGTGATTTACCGAGGCGAGCATGCCGCGATCGCGCGAGGCGACGCGCTGATGAGCCAACTGCGCATGAGTCGCCGCAAAGCCGCGTTGACGTGCCGCGAGCTGGGCGTGCGTCGGTCGCGCGTTGACGCCGCCGCGGCCGCCGTTAAACGCCACTCGGGAGCCGCCGTGGACTGTCCCCCGATTGATGACGGTCCGGTTGTACGTGTTGTGGATGACCGTCCGGTT
>DATAQH010000365.1:0-5456 GCA_036264815.1 Candidatus Cybelea sp. | reverse complement strand
GGCGGACAGCTCTTCGCGGTATGCTCGCAGGTCGAGCGGGTTATAGCAGTACGGGCACTGCAGGTTGCAGCGGTAGGTCAGCTCGCAGAGCAGCGAGAGCGGCCGCGGGCTATTCACGAACGAAGCCCCGCTCGGCCAGACGCCCCAAGAGATCGCCGACGTCTGTGCGCGCGAGCGCGCCGTCTACTTCGAACCGCTCGGTGATCGCGGTAACGATCTCGCCAAACGTGCGCCGGCCGTCGATCAGCTCGAGCGCTGCGGCCGCGCTCTCGTTAAGCTCGAGCGCCGTCTCCGGCACGAGCAGCATCGCCGATCCGTTCGCGTCGCGCCGCAGCCGGACGCCTTTGCCGAAGCGGGGCACCGCGTCGTCCTTCACGCAAAGACGCCGCAGGCGAGCGCGGTGGCATCGAGGATGGACCAGAGCACGTCACACTTGAAGCGCAGCGCGGCAACGCACCGCTCCTCGATCTCGGGCGACCTCGCTTCTTGCAGAACCCAGGACAACGCCAACTCTGAATCGCGCTTTGCCAGCGGAATGCGCCGTTCGAAATAGGCGAGGCCGGAGCGATCGATCCACGGGTATTTCTCTAAGATGGCGGCCACCCGGCGCTGCATGACCGGCGGTCCGAACAGCTCCGTGAGCGACGAGGCGACCGCCTCGATCCACGGGCGAGCGCGCGCGAACTCGACGTAGGCATCCACGGCAAAACGCGTGCCCGCGGCGACCTCGCGCTCGGAGCGCAGGTCGCCGTCATCGATTCCGACGGCGCGGGCGAGCTCGATCCAGGCGGCGGTTCCCCCGTCAGCTCCGTCCCCGGTTCCGTCGTGATCGTACAGCCGCGATATCCAGGCGCGTCGATGGGCGGCCGAGGGCAGATTCGAAAGGATCGCGGCATCCTTCACCGGGATCTGTGTCTGATAGTAGTAGCGGTTCGCGACCCAAGCACGCACCTGCGCGCGGTCAAGTATGCCCGCGACGAGCCGTTGATGGAACGGGTGCTTGTCGTGATAGCGCTCATCGCCGACGGCATGCAGCCGCTCGACGAGGCCGGGGCCGGCTACGGCAGCCGCTAGTTAGAGCTTGGGCTCCCGCGCGGGCGCGCTAAGGTAGGCCGTCACCTCGGCGCCGAGCGGGTGCTCCTGAAAATCTGGGCGCTGCCAGCGCGCGCGTTGTTCCTTCATGCGGGTACTCCTCGGGACGGCTTCTGCTCTAGGCGTACGGTCGTATACGCCAGCTTCGCGCGCATGACCTCGCTCGGAATGCGAACCCGATCGGCCAGGCGCAGAAGTTCCAGGGCTCTGACGTGCCACCAGGTCATATCCAGCTCGAACCAGCGCAGCCCGTGGCGTGCCGAAAACGGAAAGGCGTGATGGTTGTTGTGCCACCCCTCGCCCCAGGATAAGATCGCGACCCACCAGCAGTTCGTCGAGCAATCCGTGGTCCGGTAGGTGCGATAGCCGAGCATGTGCGCGGCGCTATTGACCAGCCACGTCGAGTGGTAGGCGATCACGAGACGAACGAAGACGCCCCAGACGACCCAGCTCCACCCGCCGAAGCAAAAGAACAGACCGGCAAGTACCAGCTGCAGCGGGTTGCCCAAGTACTGCAGCGCGCGGTAGAACGGATCGGCGTAGAGATCGGGAGCGTAGCGCGCAATCTCCTCTTCCGACGGCATCGCGACGTTCTGACGGTACAGCCAGTCGACGTGCGCCCAGCGAAAGCCTAAGCGGATGTTGTGGGGATCCTCGTCCTCATCGGCGTGCGCGTGGTGCTTGCGATGGATCGCGACCCAGCGAATCGGATCGCCCTGCAGCGCGAGGGTCCCGAGAAGTGCGAAGAGATACTCGAGCGGCTTGCGCAAGCGCAGGCTGCGATGCGTCAGCACGCGATGATAGCAGAGCGTCACTCCCAGAACGCCGGTAGCCCAAGCAAGAATCGCGCCGGCAATAATTGCAGACGGATGAAAAAGCGCCGGCACGAATGCTGCCAGCGCGCCGATATGAATAAGTCCCAGCGCGGCGCCGGTACTGTACCTTGCCGTTCGATTCATCGCTGCATCCGTTCGCATCACGCGCGAGGGCTCCTCGCGAGGGCTTGTATTGAAAAGAGCCCGCCTTCGCGGGCTCTCGTCAGAGTCTGTCGGTTCCGTTTTTGATTAACGGTACGACGAGCTACGGCTGGCGAAGCAATCCCGGCAGTACACCGGTTTGTCGCCTCGCGGCTGGAACGGTACCTCGGCCACGCCGCCGCACTGGCTGCACGTTGCCTTGAACAATTCCCGGCTGCTGCTTCGGCCGCCGCCGCCGCCGCCGTTCGAAGTACGTCCGGCTTTGCGCGCTGCGCGGCAATCCGTGCAGCGGCTCGGCTTATTCGTAAAGCCCTTCATCGCGAAAAACTCTTGTTCTCCGGCGGTAAACGGGAACTGCTGTCCGCAATCTACGCACGTGAGCATTTCGTCTGTATACATTTAGCGAGCGAATCTCCTATAGAGGTGAGGTTGTTCTCCGGATCCGACTCGCTTGGGTGCCTTAGGAACCTCGCGGACTTCGAAACCTGGGTAACCCGATTACTATACACCATTCGCGGGCCAGCGTCACGGCATCGGCCCCATGCCGGCCAGGAGCTTGCGCCGGGGCGTTCGAACGTACGTTCCGAAATCCGGCGCCCCGAGTTCGGCTCGGAGGCCCCGGTGGTGGAGCGAGGCTGTCGCCCCACCTGGCTAGGGTTTCGACGCCCCTCTCTAGGGTCGAGCGAAACCGGCAACCACCTAGTCGAAAGGACACAATGCCACCGAAAAGGACGTCAGTCAAACGCGCCGCCAAGGACCGGCGCCCCAAGCGTAAGCCGTGCAGTTTCTGCACCGAGCGGGCCATCGCGGTGAGCTACCGCGATACCGGCCGGCTCAGAAAGTATGTCTCCGAGCGCGGGAAGATCGTGCCGCGCCGGATCTCCGGCAACTGCGCCAAGCACCAGCGGATGCTGACGGTCGCCGTGAAGCGCGCCCGCCTCATCGCCTTCCTTCCGTTCGGTTCGGAGTAGCCGGGGTGAAGCTCGTATTGTTTGCCGACGTCACGGCGCTCGGCAAAAAGGGAGACCTCGTCGACGTCGCCGGCGGCTACGCGCGCAACTTTCTGCTCCCCCGAAAGCTTGCCGGCGAGGCCGATAAAGGCGCCATGGCGCAGCTCGAGGCGCAGCAGAAGGCGCGCGAGCGCAAGGCCGCCCTGGAGCTTGCGGAGGCGCAGGCGCTCGCGGCCAGGATCGAGTCCGCCAAACTTGCGGTTCGGGCAAAGGCCGGCGGCAACGGCAAACTCTTTGGAGCGGTAACGAACGCCGACGTCGCGTCGGCGATCGCCGGCGCGCTTTCCATCGAGATCGACAAGCACAAGATCGAAATGACGAGTCAAATCAAGGCGCTGGGATCCTATCCCGTCGAGATTAAACTGCACAAGGGCGTCGTCGCCAAGACCATGGTGGACGTCGTCGCCGCTTAGCAGGCGCCCCTAGTCCGTGCAGCAGGTCTACGCGGCCCGCTTTCGGCGGAAGTTCGGTGCCGAAGACGAGCTCAGCCGCTACGTCACCGCGCTCTACGACATGCTGGTCGCGGTGCTCGGCCAGGACAAACTCGTCCTACGCGCCGGCAAAGTCAACGCGTTGAAGCTGATGCGCTCGCAGAACCTCCCCGACCGGCTCTGCGGTCTGCAGCGCCTCGTCTTCGAGGATCCCACCCTGGAGCGCGCGACGACGCGCGCGCAGCAGCGCAAGGTCGTCTCCGAGATCGAGGAGGCGATGGCCGACGTCATCGCGCAGCGGCACGCCGAAGATTCGATCGAGCGGCGCGTCAACGAAAAGATGGCCGAGCGCCACCAGGAGTACGTCAAGGATCTCAAGCTCGAGGCACTGCGGGAGACCGGCGGTCCTGAGACACCGGCGTCCCAAGCCAAGCTGGAAGAGCTGCAGGCGCTCTCGGAGCGCGGGCTCGCCGCCTCCGCCTTACAGCAGTTACGGCCGCAGGCGCTGCGCGACGTCGTCGGACAGGACGCCGCGATCCGCGCGCTGCTCGCAAAGATCAGCTCGCCCTATCCCCAGCACGCGATCCTCTACGGTCCGCCGGGGGTCGGCAAGACGACGGTCGCGCGCCTCGTGCTCGAGGTCGCGAAGCTCCGGCCGTACACGCCCTTTGCCAAGGACGCACCCTTCGTCGAAGCCAGCGGAACGACGCTGCGCTGGGATCCGCGCGAGACGATCAATCCGCTGCTCGGCAGCGTGCACGATCCGATCTATCAAGGCAGCCGGCGCGAGTTCGCCGAGGCCGGCGTTCCGGAGCCGAAGCTCGGACTGGTCACCCGCGCGCACGGCGGCGTGCTCTTCATCGATGAAATCGGCGAGATGGACGCGCAGCTGCAGATGCGCTTACTCAAAGTGCTCGAGGATAAGCGCGTGGTATTCGAATCGTCGTACTACGACGAAAGCGCGCCGAACGTCCCCGAGTACGTCAAGCGGCTCTTCCGGGAGGGGGCGCCGGCCGACTTTATCCTGATCGGCGCGACGACGCGCGAGCCCGACGAGATCGACCCGGCGATCCGCTCGCGCTGCGCCGAAATTTACTTCTCGCCGCTGACGCAGCATCAGATCGGCTCGATCGTTGCGGCCGCGATCCGGCGCCTGGGCGCGAAGGCGGCGCGCGGCGTCGCACAGTTGATCGCGTCGTTTACGATCGAAGGCCGCAAGGCCGTGCAGATCGTCGCCGATGCCTACGGTCAGGCGCTCTTCCGCCTCTACCCAAGCAAACAGCGCGTCGAGACGCCGAGAAACCCTTCGATAACCGAGGAGGACGTTCGCGCGGTCGCGCGCGCGAGCAGGCTCGTTCGGCAAACGCTCGTTAAGGGACGCGCGACCCGCGAGATCGGCAAGGCCTTCGGTTTGGGCGTACTGCACCATCTCGGAAGCATCATCGAGATCGAAGCCGTCGCTTTCGCAGCGTCGCAGCCGGGCAAAGGAACGATTCGCTTTAACGATACTGCCGGCTCGATGGCCAAAGACTCGGTTTTCAACGCAACGAGCGTCTTACGCGCGGTAACCGGTTTCGACGTCGCCGATTTCGATCTTCACATCAACGTCGTCGGCGGCGGAAATATCGACGGGCCCTCGGCTGGGCTGGCGTTCTTTCTCGCACTCTATTCGGCCGTGACGAAGACGCCTATTCCGCAAGACGTCGCGATGACCGGCGAGCTGACGATCCAAGGCAAGATCCGCGGCGTCGGCGGAATTCCTGAAAAAATCTACGCCGCGCGCCAAGCCGGCATGCGCCGAGTTCTGGTTCCCAAAGAGAATTTGCGCGAGACTGACGCGGCACTCGGCGGCTTGGAGATCGTTCCGGCAACGAGCGTCGCGCAAGTCCTGCGCGACTTGCCCAAGAAGCGCCGGCGCTGACTCGAGCACTGTGCCACGACGTATG
>DATAQH010000318.1:0-9284 GCA_036264815.1 Candidatus Cybelea sp. | reverse complement strand
CAAATATTCGACCCGAAGACTTACGACCTGTTTCTACTTCAGAAAAGGAGTTACCAAGATGAATACGACTGGTCTGGCGAAGTACGCCGGTGCTCTGGGCGCCCTCGCGATATTTTCGGCGTGTAGCGGCGGCTCAGCGGTCGCTCCGTCAACCACTTCGCTTAGCGGCGGATCGACGGGGAGCGCGCTCTTAATAAACGGAAGGCCGTTAACGGCAGCACTCACGCCGAGACCGATGCCTCGTTATGCGGCGATCATTCCTGACCGGCATAAGAGGTCGAAGACCTTCGAGTACGTTATCAACGACTACGGCAGCTATGCCAGCATTTTCGACTATCCGAAGAGCGTTCAGCAGATCGGCACGATCAATGACGTCGGCGGCCAGGGGTGTACCAACGTCCTTTTCGGCTACGGAAAGAAGACGTTCTGGATCGTCGCGGGATCTAACCAGATCGAGGAGTTCAAGGTCCCTCAGAAGCAGATCAAGACGCTGTCCATCCCCGACGCTTTCCCAACCAGCTGCGCCATGAATAGCAGCGGTGATCTCGCAGTCGGAATCTATGATGGGTCGGCGAGTGCCAGCGGCGGCGACGTCGTCATCTTCAAGAACGCGAGCGGCTCGGGTACCATTTACAGCACACCGCTGGACGAAGAATTCTTCGACGGCTACGACAGCCAAGGGAATCTCTTCGCCGACGGTTTTACCCGCGACCGCTCGGGCTTCGCGCTCGTCGAGCTCCCGAAGGGCAGCACTAAATTCGAAACAATCACCACGAGCAACACGGTGCAGTTCCCTGGCTCCGTGCAGTGGGACGGCACTTACCTTACCGTCTTCGATCAGCTATCCAACGCCATGTATCAGTACACCGTCAGCGGAACCACGGCGACATTGAAAGGCACGGTACAGTTCACGGGCTCCAGCGACTGCGCGCAAACGTGGCTCGTGAAAGGCCTCGTTTATTGCGGAGACGCGGGTAACGGCGACGGCGAGGTGTTTAGCTACCCCGGCGGCGGCTCACCGATCGCAACGCTGACGGGAAATTTCGATGTGCCACTCGGCGTGGTGGCAGCAAAGAAATAATCTCCACTCCCTATCTTCGCCGCGGCGCCAGAAATGAAGAGCGCTGGCGTACTAAGTATGCCAGCGCTCAGTGCCGTTAGGGTCAGATATCGGCCTGCGCGAGAGTTGCTTACGGGCTCGTCATTCGCATGTATTTAAACAGGATTCCAACCCGCGTCAAACTCGATACCGCGTTTCCATTCGTCCAATTCCACATATATGGTCCAAAGTTGAACCAAGGCTTTGCACCGCACGCGAACGTTCTACCGCTTCCATCGGCAAACTGAACTCCGTTATGCCATGCACGTATCTTTCCGGTCCCAGTTGATGAGATCAATACCGTGATCTTCCACGTATCCGTTGCGCCTTCGACGTAAGGCACCGTTTCAGTTCCGTTGCCGCTGGTGAAGTACCATGTCTGTCCGTTCGTACCGCCGCTCAGGTTTTGAATGCCGAGCACGGTAACCGGCGATAAACCACAACCATAATCATGAATCTGCCAAACCAGACGCTGCGTGTATTGGCCGGCATCGATTCCCATGTGCGTAACGGTCTGAAAGCTCCACGTATACGTTTGACCTGAATTTAACAAATACACACCGTAACCACCATTCCCGATGGGATTCAACTGATTGCGCATGCAACCGGCAGCCTTGACTAACAAAAAATTAGCAGATGCGGCCGTCGGGTACGTTGCTACTCCGCATTGCCCAGTATTAGCTGTGATTGAGGGGTCACCGATTTGCCACAGAGCGCCGGTGGAGGACGCTGCCGTATCCTGCGATTGCATTAGGCCTAGAAGTATCGCCAATACATGCATCCCTTTTGCTTCTTATTCCGATCGGACGTAGCCTTTTTGCGATGCGGAATCGTCGACTGCTTCAACACGCAGGCGCCGCGCACGCTTACGAGCTTCGGGTCGTCCGCCGGCGCCGCCTCCGCTCTCGGTGATTCACCTCGGCGCCCCAGGTAGGGTGCGAGTCTTCGCGTCGTCGAACCGAGCCTCACCATGCGATTGATACTCCTGACGCTCACCATGCTCGTTATTTCTCCGACGGTGTCGGGGTGCGGCGGCATCCCTGGGCCGGGAGGCGCGCCGGCAAACCTAGCTGCGACGAACGAGCCCGAATCTTCCGCTAAAACACAACAACCGTTTGCCTACGTCGCGCAGACGTGTCCGTCGAGCTCGTCCTGCCCGTCGCCGAACGGACTGGTACAAATGTTAGGTGGCCCGACGATTACCGCGGACGTCGAAAACCCCACAACGCTAGCACTCGATGGCTCCGGCAATCTCTACGTTGGGAATTCAATCGCGTCAAACGAAGGTGACGTCAGCGTGTACGCCACCAAGAGCGTGACAACGGAGCGAATTCTAAGCGGCATCGTCGGCGTTCCGCATGGGCTGGCGGCCGATACTGCCGGACGTTTATTCGTCGTCGCTCAGGATCGTGCGGGCTGCTGCCAATTGGAAGGCACGGGCGCAGTCTACGCAGCCGGCGCGACGAAACCTCGGCAGCGTCTGAAAGGGCTCAGCGGCTTCGCCCATTCACCGGTGCTCGATAAATTCGGGTACCTCTACGTGGGGAACTTCGACGTGTTCCCTGGTTGGGTGAGCGTCTACCCGCGCGGGCGGCACGTACCCTCGCGTGTCATCAACGACGGGATCGGTCTTCCGGTCCAGCTGGCGATCGCTCCGAACGGCGATTTGGTTGTCGCCAACGGGCTCTTCAGCGGCGGCTCCAACGTCGTCGTGTATCCGCGCGGAAAAAGCACCCCCTCATTGACGATCGTCGCTGGTATCACGAGCGTGAGCTCTCTCGCCATAGATGCCGGCGGCGACATCTACGTCGGCAACGGGGGAAGCAAAAAGACCAAGGCATCGATAACGGTCTATCGCGAGGGGCAAACAACGCTCTGGCGATCGATTCACTCCGGCTTCGTGTATCCAGCGGCACTTGCGTTCGACGGATTGGGGCGGCTCTACGTCGCAAACGTTCCCAGAAAAGGGACGAACACAATCGTCGTCTTTGCTTCCGGGGCCTCGACGCCGATGCACACGTACACGTTGAAGGGACAGTTCTCCGCGCTTGCCGTACCGCGCTAGCACGGTCGCCTAGAGTCGTCGACCAGCCTCGACAAGTCACGTTCCCGCGCCCCTTACATCGTTGCCACCGGTCAACAAGGGCAGCTGGAGCCGAAGCCTCGAAGCTGCCCGTGGAACAACTTGCCTGGGTAAATCAAAGATCTCGGTCGAGGCCGGCCGCGGTTTACTTTATCAGCTCGAGGCTGCGCAACGGTAAGGGCTCGAGAGCGACATCGCGAGAACCGGCTCGTTGCCTGCACTGCCGCTGGAAAAACGACGCCGCGAACAGCAGCGCCACCGGCAACGCGAGAATCACCACCGTGAGGACGAACATGAGCGTTTCGGCGCCGTAGCCATCCCCTGGCGAGGCAAAAAGCGACATCATCGTGGGGCCATCGTATAGGAACCTGCGCACCAAAACGTACCGGACGCAACCGCCGCTGGGGCTTGTGGCCTAGGGCCTCGCCGCGCCGAAGCATTGCGCAGCAGCCAAAACGTTTTCGTCCTCGCTCCCCCAGGCAGCAGCACCCGGCGCGAGTTTCCAAGCGCTTACGTCGCGACGTTGGCCGAAGGCCTGACGTTTGTGGTGTCCGGCGTTCGAGAGGGCCGGCACCCTGAGGTCCGAATGAAGTCTCAACCGTCACTTCGTCCGAAGGAGCCGCCGTGCGTCGTTGCGCTTCATCCGCCGCCGTTTTTTCTTTCGCGCTTCTCGCTTTGGTGGCGCCGACGGTGACGCGGGCGGCGAACCTGCCGTCGATTTCGAGCCCGGCGGTGCAGTCCGCGGTCGTTGCAGCGGTCCAGCGCGATCGCGTGCGCTTCGGTGGGCATTCGCCGATACCCGCAACCATTATCGGAGTCTGGGACGATAAAGGCCACAGCTTTATAAAGACCTTCGGGTACGAGAACCTCGCAACGAAAGCACCGCTAAAGCTCGCCGACCACTTCCGCATCGGCAGCAACACCAAGACGTTCGTCGTTAGCGTCCTTTTACAGCTGGTTACCGAAGGAAAGCTCGCGCTCGACGATCCGCTCAGCCACTTTCAGCTCGGCGTCAGCGTTCCCAACGCTCGCAACATCACGATCCGCGAGCTCTGCGATATGCGCAGCGGCCTCTTTGAGGCGTTTGACACGCCGCAGTTCGCCGCGCTGAATGGAAGAGTGCCGAAGAACTTCAACCAACGCATGCTCGTCGCATGGGCGGTGCGGCACAAGCCGTATTTCGCGCCGAACCAAGGCTATCGTTACAGCAACACCAACTATATTCTGCTCGGCCTCATCATCCAAGCGATCACCAACGATAGCGTCGCCAATGAAATCCGCAAACGCCTGATCGAACCGTTCGGTCTAACGCAAACCTCCTTCCCGCAGGTCGACACGATGCCCGACCCATGGGCACGCGGCTACGGCCTCGGTAAGAACGCGAATTGGCAGGACGTTAGCAACACGGTACCGGTGGCGTTCACCTGGTCGGCGGGCGCAATGATCTCGGCAGCCGCCGATATTCGCCGGTGGATCAAGCTCTACGCGACGGGTCAGGCGAGCGGACGGGCAACCTACAGAGATTTAATCGACTGCATCCCGTTCCTGGGCAACACGTCGTTCGGCCTTGGAATCACCTGCAGCGCCGGGTGGTATGGCTATACCGGTGCCTTACCGGGCTATAATACTGCCGACTACTACTCACCCTCGACCGGTGTGACGATCCTCGCGTGGATCGATTACCAAGCCGCGCAGCCGGTCGAAGGCGTCGCCAGCGTGATGGTGCGCGACATCGCGCGGGTCGTGACTCCAGGCCACGTTCCGTTCGTCTACACGCCGGAACAGCTGCGCAAGATGACGGGCGGCAACTAAGGCTGCTTCGCCGGTTCCATCGCCGGCGTTTTCACGGGGCCGGCGATACCAACGAACGCGCGAGCCGGTCGCCCGCGGTCGGCCGCTGGCGGCGCCTGATGCCCAGTGGAGAGCTCGAGAGAAGTAGCGCCGCAACGACGAGCCGAACAGCCCAAGACGTATGAAGCTCAGAAGCCTTTTCGTCACTGCGTGCCTCTGCGCGAGCGCGATGTCGCTGGGCCCTCGAGCTCTGGCCGACGAGTGCTCCGCCAACAAAAACATCGACTGGGCAAAGACGCTGGCGTCGAACCCGAAGACTGCCGACCTCGTTTACGTCGCGGGGGTGAACAGCGTCGCCGCCGGCCAGGTCGGCAACACCATGTTGGCACTGATCCCTCTGAGCCTCAGCGGCTCGCCTGGAATCCAGTCGCTCGTCATTTACCGCTTAACGACGACCCAACCGTGCGCCCCACCGGAGCTGCTCGGCTCTTTCAAAACCGATACGACGCTGGTGAGAAGCTACTTCAGCAATGGAACGCTTCACCTCGTCACGCTGAAAGATCAGAAGGAGAGCGCTTTGCGGCACCCCACCGATTTTCTCGATTCCGGATACCACTTTGAAGGCGGAAGGCTCGTTAAAGTGTCGAGCAAGGAGACGAAGACACCCTAACCATCCGGCTTCGCCCGGTCTTGGTTCTTAGTTGGTATCGACGGGCATATTTGACGGCCGCTCGTGCAGGAAGTACGACTTCGGGTAAGCGGCGGGAATCGGGGCGAACTTTCTCGGCTTTTGATCGAAGTTGAAGACGTCGCCGATGCTCGTCGCCCGCGCATCGGTCGTACCCAGGCTCCCGAGGCCAAAGTCATCTTCGACGAACTTGAGGATGCTGCCGAACTCGTACTGGGTGTGCGACACGTAGCCGGGCTTGGCGAAGGGCGAAACGACGAGCATCGGCACCCGGAATCCTAAGCCGGTGTAGTCGAGTTGCGGCGGTGCGACGTGATCGTAAAATCCGCCCCAGTCGTCCCAAACGACGACGATCGCGGTCGAGTTCCAATACGAACTCTGACCGACGGCGTTGACGACCTGCGCGACCCACGACGGTCCGGTATCTTTGTAAATTCCCCACTGCCCTTGCGCCGGATGATCGGAGTTTTGGCCATCGGGAACCACCCACGAGACGGCCGGAAGCGCGTTCGAGCTGATGTCGTTGAAGATGTTCGTCTCCGGCGACGAGATGTTCGTCGCCCATTCCGGTCCGTTGCGGACCGGCGAAATCGCGTCGAAGGCGTTCCAAAGATCGCCGCCATGGACGTGGATCGCCGGCGTATAGTACTTCCACGAGACGCTCTTTGCGTCCAGCAGATCGCGGAGCGTTTCGTACGTGAAGCACGGGTAGGGGCCTTGAAGATACTCGTACTTATCGGAACTGGTCAGCAGCGAGGTGGTGACTCCCTTCGGCGCGTCGCAGCCCCACGGACCGTCGCTGGGAAAGTCGATGAGCGTCTCGTAGGAGTTGAGCTCGGTTCCGCCGCGTATCAGATCCTGGTGTGCGGTAAAGCTCCCGCTCGCCTGCGTTGGGAACATGTGGTCGGCCAACACGTACTGTTGCGCCATTGACCAGTACGGTTTGATCTGATTGGGGTTGACGTACTGGTACGCGCACGTGCATTTATGCTCGTTGACCCAAACGAGATTAAAGCCGTCCATCTTGCCGCCGTCGAAGTCGGTGGTGAAAGCAGGCCAACTGTTGTCGAGCACCATATTGCTTTCCAAGCCCTTCATGCGCAGCTTGGCGTATTTGCCGTCGTGGAGTAACCCTTTCTTTGCTCCGTCGGCTCCGGGATAGGTCGCAAAGAGGTTGTCGAAGCTGCGATTCTCTTGGATCACGATTATAACGTGCGCGATCGGTTGACCCGACGTCGACGGGGAGACCGAATGTGCGCCGGGATGCGCGCTCGGAACGGCGCTTTCAAATGGCTGGCTGCCTTGGCTGCATGCGTTTAAAACAATTGCGAAAAAAACGGCTAAGCAAGAACGGTAGCGGAGGTTCAACGGTCGTCTCCTAAAGGTACGCGGTTGGTCGCCTGATCTCGGATTCGCACCTCCGGCTCGGGGAGCCCGCGTCGGCTCGCGCTCCTACGCCAAAATTGAATCGAAGGGCCCAGCCTCTGGGCCCTTGATCCTATGCCGTTTTAGAAAACCCGGGTCAGCGTTTCGGCGGTTCGGTGGCGCCGCGGACGATCGAGCTCACGGCGATTCCGAGCGAGCCCAATCCGAGCGCGGTGTCGCGCAGGGGCCCGACTAAGTCGCTCTTGTGTTCGAGTGCACGCAGCGTCTGGTCGAGGTGGCGTCTCGTCGTCTCGATCCGCAAACGCAGCTCTTCTTCGGTCGCCGCACCGCGCGCAGGCCCAATGGCTTCACCAATCATCGAGCTAAAGGGCTCTGCGGCGACGGCGAACGTTTTTCGCGACGCGGCGGCGAGGGCAAGCGCTGCAACGGAAAAAACGACGCCGACGATCAGGGCCGCAAGCCAGAGCGGCATGACGAGCGTCAGCACCGCAACGGCGCAGCCTGCGAGGCTCGCCATCGCTACCGTTGCGCAGGCGAGCGATATGCTGAGGGTGCGCAGTCCGCCCAGCGCACGGCTGGCGCGCTCGTGAATTTCTAGCTTTGCCAGCTCCACTTCTTCGGCAACGAGGCCGGAGACGTCGCGATAGAGTCTGCCGAGCAGCACCTTCGCGCTTTGTGCCCGCAGTTCGTAGGGGTGCGTGGTCGTTTCTTCGAGGAGCATTTACTTAAATTTCCCGTGGGATACGCTCCTCAAACAAACGGGTACGCTCTAGGCATGCCGGACAGTAAGGGCTCGCCGCACGCAAAATCGGCGGATCGCGGCGAGACCGTTCGGCTGACTCGATCCGAGGAACACGAGGTACGGAAAAGGACGGGACTTCGGGCTGCGGTGGTCTTTGAATCGGTGCGGCGCGAAGGCGACGTCGAGCTCAGCCGGCCATCGCTTTCACTCGCATTTTCCGGCCTCGCTGCCGGGCTCTCGATGGGATTCTCCTTGGTCGTAACGGGCCTGCTGCGAGCATATTTGCCCAACGAGCCCTGGCGACCCCTCGTCGAGAATCTTGGCTACACGGTCGGCTTTGTGATCGTCGTGCTCGGACGCCAGCAGCTTTTCACTGAGAACACCGTCACCGCGATCCTACCATTGCTCGACAGTTCTGAAAAAGGCAAGACGCTGTTCAAGGTGCTTCGCCTGTGGCTGATCGTCCTTGCGGCCAATCTTCTTGGCGCAGCGATCTTTGGATACCTCATTGCTCACACTGCGATCTTTCCGCCCCAGGTCGGCGCGGCGTTCGATCAACTTGCCCGAGAAAGCGTGGCGCCGGGATTCTGGGGCGTCCTCGTGCGCGGGGTCTTTGCCGGCTGGCTCATCGCCCTCATGATCTGGCTGCTTCCCGTTGCCGACACTCAAAAGCTGTGGGTTATCGTGATTATCACGTACGTCGTCGGCGTCGGCGGATTTAGCCACGTCGTCGCGGGATCGGTTGAGGCACTCTTTGGTGTCGCGGGAGGCGCAGTACCGGTCGCCGCTTATCTTTTCAACTTTCTTTTGCCGGTCTTCATCGGAAATGCGATCGGCGGCATTCTTCTCGTCGCTCTGCTCAACTACGGTCAGGTCGCTCCGGAATAGGCGGCCGCAACCCCCGCCTGGCCCAAGCTTATACCACCGTCGTTGGCCGGGACTCGCGCATTGAGCCAGAGCCGGTCGCCTAGGCGTTCCGCAAGCAACGCTACGAGCAAGGTGTTCTGGAAAACGCCGCCGGAGGCGACGATTTTGGTCTCTCTCAGCTGCGCAGCCGCCGTTACGATCGCGCCGGCTACCGCGTGATGAAAAGCGCGCGCGATCTCGGCCGGCGCACGGTCGCGCAGACGATCGGCAACGATCGCATCGAGCAGCGGCGCGTAGTCGAGCCGATTCTCGATTAACGGAAAGGGATACGAGTCGTCGTTACCTGCAGACCAGGCGAGCTGCTCGAGCCACATCGCCGCCTGCGCTTCGAACGTTATCTCCCGCGCAAATCCAACGAGTGCGGCGACCGTGTCGAAGAGCCGTCCGACCGAGGTCGTCACGAACGTTCGCACGCCGCTTCGAGCGATACGCCGTGCCTTCGCGTACCGCTCGGGAAAGTCGAAAGGCGGGGCGGTGAGGTCGGGCAGGTCGTCGATCGCGCTCAAAAACCCGGCCGCCGCCTGGACGGGGTGGCGAGCCGCGGCGTCTCCGCCGGGAAGCGCCGCTT
>DATAQH010000308.1:0-4038 GCA_036264815.1 Candidatus Cybelea sp. | reverse complement strand
GTGGGCGTACTTCGGATGCTACCTCAACGTCAACGACCCCAACGCGGAAGTGAACAACGTGCCCATCCCGGACGCGTTACCGGGAACCCATCACTGCCTGGTCGCCCAGATCGCCTACAGCAACGCTCCGATCCGGACCGTCGGCAGCAGCGTACCGACGCCAGAGAGCAGCGATCAGTTGGCGCAGCGCAACCTTCAAGTCACGACCTCCGATAATCCGGGGCCGGCCTCGGCGCATCGCGTTCCGCAGACCTTCGACGTACGCCCGAGCGGCGCGCCGCCCACGAGTGGGCCGCTCGCCGGCAGGCCCGACGAGTTGATGATCGCCTGGGGCGACGTTCCGCCCGGTTCCACCGCGCGAATCTACTGGCCGCAGGTCTCAAGCGCCGAGGTGGTTTCACTCGCCTCTTGGATGTACGGCGTGCACCCCTTGCAAGCCGCCGATCCGCACACGATTGAAACCAAGACCTTCGACGGCGTTACGTACGTACCAATACCCCAAGGAACGGGCCCGGGATTTTCAGGGCTGTTCACAATCGATCTGCCGCAAACGGTAAAGACCGGTCAGGAGTTCGACGTCGTCGTGAGGCGCATCGGAAAGCGTCTGCGGCGCGCCGCGCCGCCCCCGCCTCCGCCGCCGCAAGAGCCGCAAATCGCGCTTGCACGGCGAAAACCGGCCGGCCGTAATATCGACTTACCCGAGCGGAGCGTACCGCAAGCGAAGAACCTTCAGCGCGACGTTTACCAAGAGACTCTGGCGTACGAACGCTACATCGTCGGCTCGTTCCAAGTAAAGATCCCGGTCTCCACCAGCGAGAAGATGCTGCCGGCCGAAGAGACGACGCTCGCGATCCTCAAAGCACGCCTCGAAGCGATGCCCAAAACGGATCGGTGGTATCCGGTGCTGCTGCGCTACATCGGCCAGATCGGCGAGCGCGTGCAGGGTCTCGGCGGCGATCCGCAGTCCATTCCGCCATCGCTCGGCGGCTATCGACCTGGTCACGGCATCGTGCCCGGCCGCCCGTCCGGCAGCGATACTTGTGAAGAGTTCACCGGTAAGGTCGGCGAGGTTCTCTTCGACTGTTTCGGTGAGTTCGTTGGCTTCGTGCTCGCCGATTGTTGTGAGCGCCGGGCGTTTGAATGCCGCGAACGAGATCTCGGCGAGCTGGCGCTGCGCGCACTCAAGGAACGCCTCACCTTAACGGTCGTCATTGCCGGAAAGGAGAGCAGAATCGTTCGGCTCATCGTACGCGGCTGAGTCTGGGCGTTCCCGGACCCACCCATCAGCGACTGGTCGAACGGAAAGCCGGCGGGAAGATTCCCGCCGGCTTTCTTCGTATCGTTTCACCTAGCAAAGCGATCGGTGGGCGCCATTTTTAAGAGTTATGAAGGAAGCGCGGGCCCGTTTGCGCACTCTCCTACCTACGGAGGGTTTGGAACCATGCGCGCTTTTTGCATTAGCCTGTTTTTATTTCTAGTCGTACTGGTGGGCAGTACGAGCGTCGTTCGCGCCGACGGCCAGGTGCGAACCTACTACATCGCAGCGGATGAAGTGACGTGGAACTACGCCCCGGCCGGCATCGACGAGGTAACCGGTAAACCGTTCGACGCGATGGAGCGCCCATACGCGGTGCAAGACTCGCACCACATCGGCAGCAGCTACCGCAAGGCGATCTATCGCGAGTATACCGACGCGACGTTCACGACGCTAAAACAGCGCCCGGCCGCCGATGCATATCTCGGCATTGTCGGGCCGATCGTCCACGCCGAAGTCGGCGACACGATTCACGTCGTCTTTAAGAACAACGCCTCGCGGCCGTACAGCATCCACCCGCACGGGGTCTTCTACGAGAAGAACGCCGAAGGCATGGCGTACAACGACGGCAGCTCGTCGGCCGATAAGATGAGCGGCTCGGTTGCGCCGGGCCAGACGTACACGTACGTGTGGCAGGTTCCCGAGCGCGCCGGGCCCGGTCCCAACGACCCAAGTTCCGTCGTCTGGCTCTACCACTCACACGTCGACGAGCAGAAAGACGTCGATAGCGGCTTAGTCGGCGCGATCGTCGTGACCGCGCGCGGTATGGCCAAGCCCGACGGGACGCCCAAGGACGTCGATCGCGAGGTCGTGACGGTCTATCACATCGTCAACGAAAATCAGAGCTGGTACTTCATGGATAACGTTGCGGCGTACACGCCGAAACTAAAGAAATCGCAGCGCGCCGAGTCGATCCCGCTCGACTCCAACGGCGCCTTCACCCTCAACGGCAGCGGCTTCGTCGACGGAAACTTCAAGTTTTCGATCAACGGCTACATCTATGCAAACGGTCCGAAGATCACGATGAAGCAGGGCGAACGCGTGCGCTGGTACGTGATCGACATCGGTAACGGCTTCGATTTTCACTCGCCGCATTGGCACGGTAACACCGTCCTATGGAATAAACAGCGAACCGACGTGCTCGCCGTGATGCCCGCGCAAATGTTGACCGTCGACATGGTTCCCGACGATCCCGGCACCTGGCTCTTCCATTGTCACGTCGCCGACCACATGGACGGCGGCATGAGCGCCTTCTATCAGGTAACTCCGTAGGTCGGCGGCTCGACGGCTTCGCGCGTCAGACGTACGAGTTCGGAGGCGAGCTTCTCGAGCGCGTCCGGTCGAGGCCGCGGTACCTTGTTCTCGCGGCAGGTTAGCACGACGAGCATGCGCGCGTCCGGCATGCTGATCGGACGCTTGCGGCGAGCGTAGGCCGTCGCGATCTCGCGCAACGGCGCCCAGACGCTCTCCGCGAGCGTCGTGAACGCACCGAAGCGCGATCGACCGCGCTTAAAGCGGCGCATTGAACGCATAGTTCTTGAAGGCCGCGTCGGCCGAAAGCGAGAGGTGAGGTTCGTCGATATCGGCGGTGAGCGTCTGCGGCAGCAGAAACCCATTTACCATCGCCGGCGTGATCTTCATGTGAATGTGTGTCCCATTAGTATAACTGGCTTCGATCGTGCGCGTGCAGGCCTGCGGTCCGAGTCCTACAGTCGCCTCCTGCAGCGATGGGTCGTCGATCGCGTGCAGCGAGTACATCGTCATACCGTCGCGCGTTCCAGCGACTGCGTAGGTATAGTGCTGGGGCCATAAGAGCGGATCGATCATCGAAATATCCATTCCGCTTTGCGGCTTAGGAACAAACCAAGGCGTCTTCGTAAAGGAGACCTTATAACTTTGCCCCGGAGTGTACTCGCCGGTTCCTTGCATGTTGAAACGCAGCCATGGAAAGTGGTGCATCTGCATGGCAACGTCCATGTCGAAGGTGTAGCCGGGGGGTATGTTCTCCGGTTCGAGCGCGATCGGCGCCGGCGTCGCTGCAGCGACCCACGCACAAGGGCACAAGAGTCCGGCAAGAGCAAGCCCTGCGGAGAACTTCCGAGCCGCCCAACTCATACCAGCGAGTGTACCCCCCAAGTGTTAAAATTCCACAAACGAACGGGGGCTCATGCCAATAGCGAGAGTGCCGCTGCCGACTCTGCTATCATATGCTCGTCTGGCTGGCAAGGTATTCGAACTATATGTGCGTGGTCGACCTTTTGGAAACCGCTCTTTGGAACCGTCGAAGCGCGCTGAGCGCAGCGCTTCGACTGAAAACTGCTTGGCGAACCTCGCACACTGTTGGCCGGCTATAGCCCCAGTCGAAATCGACCTCCCTCGGCCCCTCCGGAAAGGGGTAATGGCGCATCGCTATTTCAAAACGATGTTGAGCGTAATGTGGGCGGTGTTGCCGATCGTCGGATCGAGTTGCGTACGCGCCATCCCAAACGCGTGACGATCGATCTCTCCCTCAGCATGATAGGTCGGCTGCGCCGGCGTTCCGGCCGCCGTGACGTTGAGCTGCTCGAGTTGGGTGACGCCGTGGATCGTCAGGTTGCCGTCCATCTCGAACGTCGTCACCGTCTTGGGCACGATGCGGGTGCTGACGAACGTCCATTTGGGAAACTTCGACGCGTCGAAGAAATCCGGCGACATCAGCGAGCGGTCGCGATCGGGGGCGTCGG
>DATAQH010000120.1:0-11114 GCA_036264815.1 Candidatus Cybelea sp. | reverse complement strand
CGACCGCCCGCGCGGCGGCCGTGCCGATTTTTTACCCGCGCGCCGGTCTTCGATGGCAGACCGACGATGGCGTTACGCTGCGTTTCATCGGTCCTTCCTTGCCGTTTACCGGCGGGGGCAACGCGATCAACAGCAACTCGCTGGCGTTCGTCCTCGACTATCGTGCGTTTCACATGCTCTTTACTGGCGATGCCGGAACCGAAGCCGAGCAGCGGTTTTTGCACGAAGGAATCGATTTGCGCGCCGGCGTGCTCAAGGTCGGCCACCATGGCTCGGCCTACGGATCGTCGCCCGCGTTCATCGCGGCGGTAGCTCCCCGGGTTGCCATCGTCTCGGTCGGGCGGCACAACCTCTTCGGGCATCCCGCACCGTCGACGCTGCAGACGTTACGACGGTTCGGCGCCCGCGTCTACCGCACCGACGAGGACGGCGCCGTCGGCGTCGTCAGCGATGGAGAAGGCTTCGCCGTCTCGAGTTTTCTACCGCCCAGACTCTAGCGTGCCGTCGAGCCGCCGCTGCGTTCGAGGGATGCGCGATCCCATTGGCCGAGATCTGCCGCAGCCTCATAGGTCGCTTCGAAGAAATCGAGGACGGTGCGGTCGGGATCCGCCGACGTTCGCACGCTCTCGTAGGGCAGCAGAAACTCCCGCATCGCACCGTTCCAGACTCCGGGCGACGCAACGCCGGCATCGGCGAAACCGTTGGGCTCGGGATAGGCGTACGCGTAAAACGACGCTTCGATTCCCGGGCCGCCCGGCCAAAAGCCTGCGCTGTGCTCTTCATGCGAATACGCTTCGCGCGTCGCCCAGTCAGGCAGGTTTGGAAAGCCGCCGGGATGCTGCGGTGCGCGGCGTCCGGAGAAGCGGGTCGTCGCCAAATCGAAGCTGCCCCAGAAGAAATGCACGGGGCTGGCCTTGCCGATAAAGCCGGCGCGAAAAATCTTACAGAGCCGGTCGGCCTGCAGCAATGCTCGGAAGAAGCGCTCCACGTAAGACGCGTCGTAGGACGCGTGAACGGTGTCGCGCTCGAACGCGATCGCACCGACGATCTCGTTGGGCATCGTATTGATCCGCACCGAGAAATCGAGAGCGTGCAGCTCGTCCATCAGACGCTTGTAGAACTCGGCCACCGTCATCGGCTCGAGAGCGAACCCGGCGCGCTCGCCGTCGCAGCCGTCGATTCGCAGGCGCCGCTCAAGGAAATCGAACGCAATTGCAAAGGAGCGTCCGTCGCCGTAGGGCATCGCCGAGGTCGTGAGGCCGTTGGGCGTGACGTAAAGCACGACGTTCCACCAGTGATTGATCAGCGGTGTCAGGCGCAGACGGATCTTGCCCACGATCTGCGTCCATAGATGGAGCGTCGCCAGGCTCTCTTTCCACTCGTCGTAGCGAAGCGTCGGCCAGCGGTCCATGCGCCGCCTTACGATTTGCGCTCGCGGGCGGCCTGCCGGCTGAATCTTGGGCTCGTCCGCCGAATCGATGCCTCGGTGAGCGCTTCGCTGTCGCAAATCACCCCGCTGGAGCTCTTCGTCAGACTCGGCATCGCCGCGCTCCTGGGCGCCTTCATCGGCTTCGAGCGTCAGTGGCGCCAGCGCTCAGCGGGCCTGCACACGACCAGCCTCGTCGCCATCGGCGCGGCGCTCTTTACGCTGCTCGACATCGTGATCGGCGCGGGCGATACGACCCGCATCGTCGCCGGCGTCGTCACCGGTGTCGGCTTCATAGCCGGAGGCGTCATCCTACGCACGGGGGCGAACGTTTCGGGGCTCAACACGGCCGCGACGATGTGGGCCACGGCCGCCGTCGGCGCGCTCGCCGGCTTCGGCTTTTGGCCGGAAGCCTTTGCCGGAGCCGCCGCCATCCTCTTGCTCAACTGCGTCTTTCAGCCGGTCGCCGACGCGATCGACGCGCGCGCCCACGCTCGGCAGGCAGCCGAAACGATATACAAGCTTTCGGCGCTTTGCCGCCCGGAGGCCCAGAACGCAGCAGCAAACGCGGTCATCGACGCCGTCAGCGGCTCGACGATGAGCCTGCAGTCGCTCGAACGCCGGCACGCCGACGGCGGCTTCATCCGCTTGCGCGCCGAGATCTACTCACCCAAAGCGAACGATCGCGCCGTCGAAACCCTTTGCGGGCAGCTCCTGTCTTCCAGCGGCATAGAAGCCTCGGAATGGCAGAAAAGCACTCCGTAAATCCCGCTTTCTGGAGACCAACGTGTGCCGCAATATCAAGACCCTGCATAACTTCCAGCCGCCGGCGACCGACGCTGAGATCCGCGCGTCGGCGGTGCAGTTCGTTCGCAAGCTCAGCGGATTCGCGCGCCCGTCGAAAGCCAACGAGGCGGCGTTCGAGCGAGCCGTCAAGCGCGTCACCAGCGCGGCGACGGAGCTCCTCGACTCACTGGTTACGCACGCTCCTGCGCGCGATCGCGATACCGAGAGCGCGAAGGCCAGGGCGCGGGGCGCGCTGCGGCGTCAGTCGGTTTCGCCCGCCGGGAGCGGCATCGGCAACTCGATCTGATGCGGATCGGCTTCGCCGTTGAGCGACGACGAGCGAAAATGCTGCGGCGCAAAGCGTAGATACATAATCGGAATCAGCAGCAACGTCAGGACCAGCGAGCTCGAGAGGCCCCCGATCACCACGATGCCCAGCGGACGCTCGGCCTGCGAGCCCGGATCGAGCGCGAGCGCCAAGGGAAGCATTCCCGCGATCATCGCGATCGTCGTCATGACGATCGGCCGAAATCTCGCGTGCGCGCTCTCCTCGATCGCCTCGAGCTTGGTTAGCCCGCGTTCTCGCAGTTGATTGGCGAAATCGACGAGCAGAATGCCGTTCTTCGCCACCAAACCGACGAGCAGGATCGCGCCGATCATCGAAAAGAGATTGAGCGTCTGGTGGGTGAGCGCGAGCGCGCCGAGCGCGCCGACGACCGCGACCGGAACCGTGAACATAATGATGAACGGCGTCACGTACCCGTTGTAGAGCGCGACCATGAGCAGGTAGACGAGCAAGATTGAGAGCGCCAGCGAGAGGGCCATCTCGGTCGCAGTATCGTGCACGCTCTCCTGGTTGCCGCCGGCGACCGGCGTAACGACGATGCTTTTGGGGAGATCGAGCTGCCGCAGCCGTTTCTCGAAGGCTCGCTCGACGTTTGAAAGCGTCGCGCCGGGAGCGACGTTTGCCCCAATCAACACGACGTTGCGCCGGTCGATGCGCATAATTAACGGCGGTGCGGGAGCGCCGACGAGCGTAATGATGTCGCCGACGCGGACGATCGAACCGTTGTTCGCGCGTATCGGAATCGCCGAGATTTGCCCCAGCGAGCGCAGATCGGCTTGCGGGTAGATCACCTGTACGTCTTTGAGCCCCTGCGGCCCGGTGAACTGCGTCGCCGTATCGCCGCCGAAAGCCGCACGCACGGCCGTGGAGGCCGTGCCGATGCTCGCGTCGAGCGCACGCGCGTTGTTTCGGTCGAACTCGACCTCGACTTGCGGCGCCTCGTTCGTGAGCGACGTCGTGGCGTCGACGGTTCCCGGCGTTGCCGCCAGCGCCGAATACGCGCGCCCCGCCGCCTGCGAGGGATCCGCGGTTAGGCTCGAAACGACGTACGCGATTGGCTGGGCGATGCCGCCGGACGGATCGGTCGCCGGAACCGCAACGACGTTGGCGCCGGGCAAAAGGCCGCCGATCTTCGAGCGCAGGTAATCGGACCAATACTCGGTCGAGTGTCCGCGCCGATCGCGCAAGAAGAGATGGATCTGACCGATCGCGCCGTTATTGATGTAGCCGCTGACCTGGCCCTGATACGCTCCGGCCATGGTGGTCTCGGATTGCATATCCGCGACGCCGTCGACGACGCGCTCGGCCCGAAGCACCGCTTGCTGCGTCTGCGTCAGCGGCGTCCCGGTCGGGAACTCGACGTTGACGAAAATCTCACCGCGGTCGACGGGCGGCATGTATTCGAAACCGACGATTCCCAGCGGTATCAAGAGCAACGCAAGAACCAAGCTCACAAACGAGATCCATACGACCGCCGAGCGGTGCTCGAGCCCCCACGGAAGCGCGCGCTGCGTATACCATTGCCGAACGCTCTCGAAGCCTCGGCCGAAGCGATCGACAATTTTCCAGGGTTTCCAGCGCGAATACAGCGCCCAGCGCCCGGCGAGCGACGGGGTGACCGCAAAGGATACGAAGAGCGAGGTCAGCGTCGCGACCGTGACGACGAGGCCGAACTCGCGTAAGAAGAGGCCGACGGAACCTGGAAGGAAAGAAATCGGCGCAAAGACCACGACGATGACGAGCGTAATGACGATCGTCGCGACGCCGATCTGCGTTAGGCCGTTGACCGCGGCCGCTCTGGGCGCCTCGCCCTCGGCGTGATGCCGTTCGATATTCTCCAAGACGACGATCGAGTCGTCGACGAGGATGCCGATCATCAGCGTCATTGCCAAAAGCGATACGGTGTCGAGCGTAAAGCCCACCAAGCGCATCGCGGCCAGCGTAACGAGGAACGAAGCGGGCACGGAGATCATGACGACGATCGCGTTGCGCCAGGAACGCAGGAAAAAGAGCATCACGATCGCCGTGAAGAGGATGCCCTCGATGAGCGTCCGCGTGACGCCGGAGAGCAGCTCCTTGGTGTACGTAGACTGAACGCTCAAAACCGAAAAATTGATGTCCGGGTACTGCGCTCGCAGCGCGGGAAGCTGAGCGAGCACCGCGTTCGATGCAGCGACCTCGCTCGCGCCGGCAGCTTTCTGGACGTCGAGCTCGACGGTCGGCTTTCCATTCGTATAGGCGTAGACGCGCTGCGTTTCGTAGGCGTCCTTCACGTTTGCGATGTCGCCGATCCGGTAGAGACGCGGCGAAGCCGTCCACGGATAGACCGTGCTTCCCGACGATCCGGCGGGCGAGGTCGTCGTGTTCCCCAGAAGCAGCCCGGCGACCGACGGCACGTCGGTAATGTCGCCGCGAATGTCGAGGTTCGTCTCTCGATTCGGCTGGTAAACGATGCCGCCGGGAGCGCGTACGTTATTGTTCGCGACCGCGTTGATCACGTCGGTCAGCGTGAAGCCGGAGGACTGCAGCGCTCGCGGGTTGACGTTGACCTGAATCGAAGCCGTGACGGCGCCGTTCTCCTGGACGAACGAGACGCCGGGGACTTGTTCGATCGCCGGAACGATCGTATTGGTCACGATCGAGGAAAGGTCGCCGAGCGAGAGCGTCGATGAAGAAGCGCTCAGCGAGACGACGACGGCTTCGCTCGGGTTGTAGATCGAGATTTGCGGCGTCGGAAGGTCGCTCGGCAGCTGGTGCAGCGAGTTCTGCACGCGCCCCTGCACCTGAACGAGATCCGTATTCTGATCCGAGGTCAAGGCGAAGACGGCGACGATCGAGGCCTGTCCGGGCTGAATCGACGTTTCGATGTAACTGAGGTCCGGCGCGCCCGCGATCTGGTCCTCGAGCGGACGAACGATCGCGTCGCGCATCTCCGTCGTCGAGGCACCGGAGTACGTCAGCTGCACCTGGATCGAGGGCACGTCGTAGTTCGGAAGCTGCTGTTTTACCAAGTTGACGCCGGCGACCGTCCCGGCTAACAGCACGAGCGAGAGAAAGACCGTGACGAGCGTCGGCCTGCGAACGAAGAGGTCGGTCAGCCACATAGGCTATTTCACCGCCGCCGCCATCGGCCGCGCGGGCGGCGCGACCTCAGGCCGCTCGCCGTGCGAGCGCGGCCCAAGCCACATGAACATCACCGGAACCAGGACGAGCGTCAGCAAGAGGGAGCTGATCAAGCCGCCGATTACGACGATGCCCAACGCTTGCCGCTGCGCCGCACCCGCATCGAGCGCGAGCGCGATCGGCGTCATGCCCGCGACCATCGCACACGTCGTCATGATGATCGGGCGAAAGCGTTCGCGCGCGGCTTCGATCATCGCATCGTGCCGGTTCATCCCCCGCTCGACCATGTGGTGGGCGAAGTCGACCAGCAGAATACCGTTTTTGGAAGCGAGGCCGACGAGCAGCACCGTTCCGATGAGCGAAAAGAGATTGAGCGCCTGATGCGTGAGCGCGAGCGAAGTCAGCGCACCGACCGCCGCAACCGGCACGGCGAACATGATGATGAAGGGAAGACGATAGCTGTCGTACAGAGCGACCATGAGCAGATAGACCAGCAGCAGCGAGAGGGCGAGTGCCGAGCCCATGCCGCGCACCGTGTCGGAGAGATTCTGCTGCTGGCCGCCCACGTTGGCCTTTACCAAAACCGACGACGGCAAATGCAAGGCCGCCAGACGCGTCAGAAACGCTTTTTGGACGATCGATTGCGTCGCGCCCGCAGCGAGATTCGACTGCACGTGAACGACCGTCTCGCGATTGACGCGCGTCAGCAGCGGCTCGGAAGGATCCTGAACGAAGTGCGCCACGTCGCCGACGTGTACGATCGATCCACCCAGCGACCTGATGGGAATCTCGGCGACGGTCGTCAGGCTCGTCTGGAAGGCACGCGGGTAGAGCACCTGCACGTATTTCGTACCGCGAGAAGTGTTGAACTGGGTGGCGAGCGTTCCGCCGAACGCCGCACGAATCGCCGCCGCGGCTTGGCCGATATTCACGCCCAAGACGCGCGCCCGGTCCCGATCGAACTCGATATCGACCTGCGGCGCGAGCTGCTGCGCGGAGCTGTTGACGTTTGCGGTCCCCGGCGTCTCGCGCAGCGCCTGCGCGACCTTCGCGGCGTAGACTTCGGGGCTGTCGCGCGTCGACGTGATCAGATAGTCGATCGGCTGAGCGTTCCCGCCGCCGGTGCCGGTGGCCGGAATTGCGACGACCCGCGCCGCGGGAGCCACGTCGCTCGCGATGCGTCCGAGCACCGGTGCCCAGTAATTCGTGGGTTTTTTACGATCCGGCTTCAAGAAGACGTGAATCTGTCCAACCGAGCCTTGAACGAGGAGCCCGCCGAAATTCGATTGCGTCCCTCCCGCGAGCGCCGTCTGCGACGCGACGTCGGGCAGCTTTTCGAAACGCGCCGCCATCTGGCCGATCGCCGCGTTGACGGTCGCCAGTGGCGTGCCCGTCGGATAGGTGGCCTGGACGAAGATCTCACCGCGATCGACCGGCGGCATGAACTCGAAACCGACGGCCCCCAGCGGTACGAGCGAGATCGAGAGCACGAC
Source organism: Candidatus Cybelea sp. (assembly GCA_036264815.1). Taxonomy (GTDB): domain Bacteria; phylum Vulcanimicrobiota; class Vulcanimicrobiia; order Vulcanimicrobiales; family Vulcanimicrobiaceae; genus Cybelea. Next base: position 3,940 of record DATAQH010000120.1, on the reverse strand, counting down.
CGCGACGGCGGAGACGACGACGATCGCCACCGGGCGATCCAGCGCCCACGGCAGCGCGCGCCGCGCATACCACTGGCGCAAATTTTCGAAGCCCTCGGCAAAACGCTCGATCGGTCTGGGCGCCTTCCAGTTCGACAGCAGCGACCAGTTGCCGGCCAGCGCCGGCGTGATCGTAAACGAAATACAGAGCGAGGTAAGCGTCGCAACGACCACGACCAGCGCGAACTCCGAGAGAAACTTTCCTACGGTTCCCGGAAGAAATGCGATTGGAAGGAAGACGACGACGTCGACCAGCGTGATCACGACGGCCGCAGGGCCGATCTGCGTCCGCCCTTTGATGGCCGCTTCACGCGGCGCCTCGCCGTTGTCGTAGTGCCGCTCGACGTTCTCGAGCACGACGATCGAATCGTCGACCAAGATTCCAATGATTAAAGTCATCGCAAGCAGCGAAACGGTGTCGATCGTGAAGTTGACGGCCTTCATCGCGGCCAGCGTCACGCACAGCGAAGCCGGAATTGCGATGAGTACCACGATCGAGTTGCGCCACGACCTCAGGAAGAACAGCATCACGAGGGCCGTGATTGCGACCGCCTCGATCAGCGTATGAAAGACGCCCCAAATCTGTTGCTTCGTGTAGGTCGCCTGATCGTTGAGGACCCGAAAGTCGAGTGCTGGAAAGGAGCGTTCGATTGCCGGCAGCGCCTTCATCACGTTCTGCGCGGCGGTCACCTCGCTCGCCCCCGTCGACTTCTGTACGCTCAGCGAGATCGTCGGTACCGTTCCCACGTAGCTGTACTGCCGCTGCGGCTCGTACGAGTCCGTAACGGATGCGACGTCGCCGACGCGGATGACGCGCGCGGTGGCCGTCCATGGATTCACACTCGACAGCGACGGGCCGCCATATCCGCCTCCGCCCGATCCAGCGGGCGTGCTCGCGCTCTGCTGCGAAGCCGGTGCGGCGCTGGGCGCCGCCGTCGCGGTCGTCTGGAGGATCGCGCGCGCCACGGCGGGATTGAACGTCGCGGCCGGGGAGGGCGTGGCTAGCGGCGCCGGCGTCGCGACGGTTACCGCCGTCCCGGGCGTCGGTGCCGTCGAGGAGAACGGCGACGCGGCCGGCAACGCGTTCGCTAGCGGAGCGGCGGTCGCGGGCGCCCCCGCATTGCTTGTCGATGAAGCATTATTCGTCTGTGCGGCCGGCGTCGGCAATGCGGCGGCCGCGCCCGCGCCCGCCTGCGAAGCGGAGGAGCTCACCGGTGCGCCGGGGGCGCCCGGAATTGCGGGCTCGTTATACTACGCGTTCCCGAACGTCGAGGTAAAGGGCGACGCGCCGAACACCGGAAGGTCGGCGACCGTCTGCGCGTTGCGAACGTCGCCGCGGACGTCGATCGTCGTCTCCCGATTCGGAAGGTAGGCGATGCCGCCGGGTTCGCGCAGGTTATTGAGCGAGATCGTACTGACGATGTCGTTGAGCGTCAGCCCCGACGAGGTCAGCGTATTGGGATTAACCGAAACCTCGATCGCGGGCGTCACCGACCCGCCGACGTTCACATTGGAAATGCCGTCGACTTGTTCGAGGTCTGGGACGATGTTATTGGTGACGATCGCCGAGAGCGCGCCCGGCGAAAGAGAGCGCGAGCTGACGCCGAGCGTGACGATCGTGGCCTGCGCCGGATCGAACGTGCCGGCCGTGGGCGCCGGCATGTCGCTGGGCAACTGCGATTGCGCGACGAGCAGCCGCCGCTGGACTTGCACCAGATCGGTGGTTTTGTTGGAGGTCAGCGAAAAGACGGCCGAGATCGTCGCCTGACCCTGCTGAACGGTCGCGTTGATGTGGTCGAGGTCCGGGGCTCCCGCAATCGCGTCTTCGATCGGTCGTACGATCGCATCGCGGATCTGCGTCGTCGATCCTCCGGGATAGCTCGCGCGCACGCTGATCGTCGGGAAATCGATGTTTGGAAACTGCTGCTGCACGATCGTGGCCAGCGCGATCCCGCCGCCCACCGCGATGAGCGCGAGCGCGACGAACACCAGCGCCGGCCGGGAAACGAAGAGACGAGTCGGCCACATCGAGCAAACCTACGGTTCGGGGGATTCGCCCGCTATTTGCTGCCCGGAGGTAATGCCGAGCTGCCCGTTCGAGATCACCTTTGATCCCGCGGGAACACCGGTTATGACCGACGTTTTGCCATCGCTGCCGCGTTCGGCAACCTTCGCAAGCTTCGCGGTTCCGTCCGGCGCCACCAGCATCAGGCTATCGTGCGCGTCGTCAAGAAACGCCGTTGCCGGAACGCCGATTCCCGTCACGGCCGGCAGGTCGATCGTTCCGGTGACCGCCATGCCCGATTTGAGGTGGAATCCCGGATTGGAAAGGATCGCCTCGACGGTGAAGTTCGTCGACCCCGGCTGTACCTGGCCGAGGACCGCGTTGATCCGGCCGCGATACGGTGCGGCATTCACCCCGGCGACGGTGACCGAGACCGCGGCGCCGCGTCGTATTCGAAAGACGTCCTCGGAGGACGCGTTGAGCTCGGCATAGACCGGGTTGAGCTGCTGGACGGTAAAGATCGTGCGCGAACCGGGATACTCGCCCGGGTTGAGATTCCGGTTCACGACGATGCCGTCGACCGGAGAGATTATTTGCGCCTTGTCGATCTGCGCTTGGATTTGCTCGGCCTGCGCTTGGGCGGAGGCCGCGTCTGCCTGCGCCGACGCGACGTTTGCTGCCTGAAGCCCCTGCTGATAGCTGCCGTTTACCTTCGCGTTGAGCGATGCAGACTGCAGCGACGCTTGCGTCGAGAGCACCTGTTGCTGATCGTTGTGCACGGTCGTGCGCTGCTGATCGACTTGCTGCTGCGAGACGTAACCGCTGTTTTCGAGCGTTTGGAAGCGCGTCAAGTTCTTTTGATCGAGGGCGAGGGTCTGTTGGGCTTGCTGGAGCGCCGCCGTGGCGTTGCGCACCTGGTCGCCGCCCTGCCCGATATTGAGCTCGGCCTGATACTGCGTTTGCGAGACTCGCGCAACCGAAGACTCCGCGCTGCGCTGCGCGGCCGTGAAGCTCGCGCGCAAATCCGTCGTGTCGAGTACCGCGAGGACCTTGCCGCGCCGAACGTAATCGCCCTGCACGACGCTTACCGAATCGGTCGGCTCCGAAAGGGCGCTCGAGATCGCAACGTTCTGATAGGGCGCGACGATGCCGGCAATCTGCACCGTCGGGTGGACCGTCGCCGGAGCCGCCGTCTGCGTCGGCACGCTGGCGGGGCCCGGCGAGGCGGAACGCCCGCGATGGCCGCGGCCCCCGCCGCAACCCATTGTCAGCAGCGCGACGAGCGCGATCGATACCGCCAATCTCATTCTAACGGGAAACTTTACCCCAAACATTCACAGGTTCGGCTGAGAGCAAGCGAGTCGCACGAGCTCGTCACGCTACTTCTTACCCGAACTTAAGCCGGCCGCTGCGAGACGCGGCTCGTCCATCGATAAAGGCCGCCGAGCACGACGATGAAGGCGAGGCCTCCGAGGATCGCCGAGGCCGTCGCGAAGCCGTCGCCAACCAACGCGAGCGGCTCGGGCTTATTGGTCGAGACGATCAACCCCGCGAGCAGCACGCCGAAAAGGCTCTCGCCGACGATCAGGCCCGATGCGACCAGCACGCCGAGCTGTTTGGCCCGATCGCTGTGAGTGCACGTCGCTGCCCAGCGATTGTAGAGCCAGCCGGCGAACGCGCCCACGACGACGGGCAGCGTCGTCGAGGCCGGCAGATAGATGCCCAATCCTACCGCCAACGGCGGCAGCGCGGCCTTCTTGGTGCGGCGCAAGAGCTCGTCGACGGCTACGACCCCGGCACCGATCAGCGCGCCCGTTCCGATCAACCGCCAGTCGATCTGGCCGCCGATCACGCCCTTAGCCAGCGCCGAGATCAGCGTCGCTTGCGATGCCGGCA
>DATAQH010000220.1:0-1743 GCA_036264815.1 Candidatus Cybelea sp. | reverse complement strand
TGCTCGAATCCGGCGGAAACGTGTACGCCGCGTTCGGCAGTTTCTGCGATTTTTCTGCATCGCAATCGCGCGGCTGGGTACTCGGCTGGCAGGCTGGATCGCTAACGCCGTTTGCGGCGAACCGCTTGAACGACACGCTCGCGACGTCTCCCGACAGCTTCTTCTTATCGTCGGTCTGGATGTCGGGATTCGGCGTTGCGGCCGATTCGACGGGCAACGTCTACTTCGTAACCGGAAACTCGGACTATTCGGGAAATACCTACACGGGTACCACCAACATTCAAGAGAGCGTGGTCAAGGTGAGTTCGGACCTCACCCAGATGCTCAGCATCTTTACGCCCTCCAACGTCGGGATGCTCGACGAATACGATGCCGATCTGGGCTCGGGCGGCGTGATGCTGCTGCCGATCGCGTCCTCGACTCCGCTTGCCGCAGCCGCCGGTAAGACGGGAACGATGTTCCTGCTCAACCAGAACAACCTGGGCGGCTACGTCCCAAGCGGTCCGAACAACGATCTCGCCGAGGTCTCCGTCGGCGGATGCTGGTGCGGTCCGTCGTCGTACGCCATAAAGAGCACGCAGCAGCGAATCGTCGCCAGCGGCGGCAACGCCGTTATGCTATTCAAGGTCAAGAATAAGCCCAAGGTCGCGCTGACGTTATTGGGGTCGGCCGCGGTGCCGACCGGGCAGGATCCGGGCTTCTTTACGACCGTTTCGTCCAACCACAGGGGTCGCAATGCGATTATCTGGGCGCTCGCGCGGCCTCAGTCGGTTCCCGGACCGATGACGCTCGTCGCGCTGGCGGGGGAGTCCGAGCACGGACGTTCGCCGCTCACAACGCTGTATCAAGCGCCGGCCGGCTACTGGGCCGCGCAGAACGGCAACGCGAACGTCGTTCCCGTCGTTGCAAACGGCAAGGTGTACGTCGCGAGCTACCAGCAGCTCGAGATCTTCGGACTCGGCGGTTCGGCCGCGACGGTTGCGGCCGGGCACGCGATCCCCGCCACGGCGTACCGCGGTGCGACCAAAACGCCGAACGAAGTTACGGGGACGCTCGTCAAAGTCGCCGGCTCCGAGATCACGCTACGCACGCGTACGGGTAAACTCGTTCGCGTAGACGTCGCGGCTGCGCTCAAAAACCAACGCGCCCAGGATCTCATCGCCGGCAGGCCGTTCGACGTGCGCGGAACCTACGACGCCGCCGGCGTGATGCACGCCGCGATCGTCATACGCGCCAAGCCGTCTCCGTCGACCTGGCCCCTCGATCGGTAGAGCTTTTACGAGTTTGCGACCGCGCTCTTGCAAGGAATTTCGCTGCTCGCGCACGGCTTTCGCGATCCGAGCCTCGTTGTCGGCGAGGGCGCCGAGCTGAAAAAATGGATCCGCACGCTATGACTGTGGACGAACTCGCGCAGCGCCTTGACGAGGACGGCGCGCCATTTTTGCTCGACGTCCGCGAAATCGAAGAGCTGGCCGACGGCGCGATCGCCGGATCGGTCAACATTCCGATGGGCGACGTCGAAGAACGGCTCGGCGAGCTCCCGCGCGACCGCGACATCGTCGTTATCTGCCACCTCGGTGCCCGCAGCGCCCACATCACGAAGCGGCTGAACGCGCTCGGCTACGCGCGAGCGATCAACCTGAGCGGCGGGATGGAAGCCTGGCTCGCGCGGCTCTCACGCTTCGACGGCTAGCGCTACGGCTTCGTCGTCCAGACCATGCTGGAGATCAGCCATTCTCCGCC
>DATAQH010000219.1:0-11366 GCA_036264815.1 Candidatus Cybelea sp. | reverse complement strand
GGGCGGCGTTTAGTCTTGAAGAGTTTCACAACGATCTGCTATCGCACGGAACGGTTCCGGTTAGCATTATCGCAAGCGAGATGCTCGCGCAATAAAAGCGATGGCCGCTCCTAGCTCGGCGTACGAGCACTTTAGAGCGCTCCACGAACGCCCGCGCGCCTTCATTATGCCCAACGCGTGGGATGGCGCGTCGGCGGCGCTGCTCGCGCGCGCAGGATTCGAGGCGCTGGGCAGCACCTCGCTTGGCCTGGCTTTCTCGCTCGGGCGCCAAGACGGATATCACGCCGTCTCGCGCGATGAAGCGATCGCGCACGCGGTGCTGCTCGGACGCGTGAGCGGACTGCCCGTCAACGGCGATCTCGAAGACGGATTCGGGCCCGATCCGCAAGCCTGCGTAGCAACGGTAAATGCCGCCATCGCGGCCGGGCTCGGCGGACTCGGTATCGAGGACACGACCGCCGATCCTGCTCGTCCGATTCACGCCTTTGACGACGCCGTCGCGCGAATCCGCGCCGCCGCCGGCGCAGCCGCCGGCCGCATCGTGCTCACCGGACGAACCGATAACTATCTCCACGGCCGAGCCGACCTCGACGATACGATCCGGCGCTTGACGGCCTTCGCGGAAGCCGGCGCCGACGTGCTCTACGCCCCGGGCTTGACCACGATGGAAGAGATTCGCGCCGTTGTGCGAGCGGTTACGCCCAAACCGGTCAACGTTCTGATCGGCCCCACTCCACCCGTTGGGCTCGCGGAGCTCGACGCGGCCGGCGTCCGGCGAATCAGCGTCGGCGGCGCGCTCTATCGGGTAGCGATGACGGCGCTAAACAAAGCCGCACTCGCGCTCCACGCCGATTTGTCGGCCGCAACCGGCGCGATCGCGGGAAGCGAGATCGCCGCTTTATTTCCACAGGATTGAGGCAGCTCGCGCGAGGGTCGGGCGACGTTCGCGTTTTTTGCGCGAGCGTCGCCCGGTTATTTTTCGATTCGCGGCCGAACTAGAAAGCGCTTACGCCGTTCGGCGTACCGTTTCCGGTTGGGCCATCGTAGCCGGGCCCCGCGGTGCAGAGTTCCATGTGCTTGCACGAACCGTTGTCGCCCGAAGTGACGTCGAAGAGCGACGCACCCTTCGCGTAGAGCGACTCTGCTCCGTGCTGCGACGAGGCGTTCCCCGCGAGCGCGAAGACCGCGCCGATGATCGGCGATGCCGCGCTCGTGCCGCCGATGACGCTCCAACCGCCGCGATCGTAGGTATCGTAAATAGCAACGCCGGTTGCCGGGCTTGCGACCGCCGCGACGTCGTTCATCGTTCGGAACTTGCAGCCTTTATCGTGCTGCCACGACGGCTTATGGTGATGAATCACGCATCCGCTTCCGGTTCCGGCCCATGCCGTTTCGCTCCAGCCGCGGCTTCCGGAGGAAGCGGTCAAAGCAGTACCACCGACCGCGACGACGTCGTCGAAGCCTGCCGGCTCGCCGACCTTGTATCCTTCGTCACCGGCGGCAGCGACGATAACGTGTCCGGGATGTCGGTAGAACGCGCTTCCGCCCAACGTCTTGTCGTTGTAGCCGATGTAGCTGTTGCTGACGACGTCGGCATGAAGAATATTGGCGGCAGTGTTGACCGACGTGCCGAGGTCGATCAGGTTGTTGGTCGTCGCTTCGACGAGAATTATTTTGCAGTTGGGGCAAACCGCCGAGACCATATCGACGTCGAGCGACTCCTCGACGCCCCAACTTGCACTGCCCTGCGGGTAGTTGCTCTGCTGGCCTTGTTCGTTGACCTTCTCGAAGCACGGGTTCTTTTTGCTGCAGGCCGGGAGACCGAATTGCTTGCGATACACGGCGAGATCGCTCTGCGCATTCGGGTCGTCGAAGGCGTCGACGACGGCGACGACTTCACCCTTTCCGGCTTTGGCCGAGGGAAGGTTGTACGCGCTTTGGAGATCGCTAGGGACGATCCCCGAGATGTCCGGGCCGCCGACGTCGGTCCGAATCAGCGCCTGGCACTGTGCGATGTTCGGGCCGTAGATTGCCGGGCACGCGCGAACGACGTTGGCGGCATAGGCGTACGCGCCGCCGCGCTGCGCGGGTGCCGCGGGCGACTGCCCGCCGGCCGAGGGAATGCCCCCGGTATTCGCGCCGCAGGCGGACAGTGCAAGCGCCAACGCCGTTAATCCGGTGATCGGGAGAAATGAACGCACGGGAAAACCTCCGCAGAAAATGGGGTTATTCGTGGGGTAGGCACTGAGGATTGCGTTAAGCCGGGCACGGCTCCTCGGTTGGAGAAGAGGCGCCCTGGTGGAGTCCCTCTTTAACGGACCCGGTTCGCTTCGAGAACCATCCGAAACGCTTGCTTTTTGGTTGACGGGGCTCTGCGCGTTCCCCGCCGCGTTGCTGATCGGATACGTGCTCCACGAGTCGATCGGCGCGTCGCAAGTCGCACTCTTCATCGTCATCGCGATGGTGTACGTTACGTTGGCACGGGGGCGCTTGCTCGGCTCGAGCGTACGCATTCACCAGACGCAGTACCCACGCGTCTTCTCGATCGTGCGCGGTGCGTGCGCGGCGCTCGAAATTCCGATGCCGATGATTTTCGTACGTGAAGATAACTACGTACCCGCGGTCGCGCTCGGGTTCGGCGTACCGTATTCGCTCGTACTCTCGAGTCATTGGGTCGAGCTCTTCTCCGACGACGAGCTGACCTTCATGATTGGACGCGAACTCGGCCACATTGCCGCCGGTCACACCCGCTTTCACTCTCTGCTCAGCGTCAACGGCGGTGAGAACCCGCTGATTTCGCTGATCTTCGGGGCGTGGCTGCGCCGCTGCGCACTCACCTGCGATAAGGTGGGCCTGCTCTGCTGCGGATCGCTCGACTCCGCGGTCCGCGCGTTGGGCGTCGCGTCGTTTCACGAGTTCGGCCGGCGCGTCGACTACCACGCTTTTGCCGAGCAGCAGGCGGAGATCGCATCCGACTCGGTGCTGCGCTGGGGTGAATGGTTGAGCGCCGAACCGTACGCTACCGCGCGCATCGCGTCGCTGAAGCGATTCAAAGCGACGCAAGCGTTTGCCGCTGCGGAGGCGTGGTTCGTTCGCGAGCGCTCGGAGACGCCTCCGGAGGTTGCGCTCCCGGGCGAAGCGACGGTCGCGACGCGAGACTGTGCGGGCTGGTGGCGGCGTTTCGCGGCCTGGGGTATCGATGCGGTCGTCGTCAGCGCGATCATCACTTCATTCGGCGGGTCGATCGCGCCGGGGTCCCACGCGAAAGAAGCGACGGCTTCGGTGACGCCGGGCGACGTCGAGGTGGCGGCGCCCGGTATCGCGACGATACACATCAACGGAAGGAACCACCCGACCGCGGCCGCGACGCCTTCGGCACGGCCGTCGCCGACGGTGACGCACGAAAAATACGACCTCGGTCCGATCACGATTTCCGACCAGGGCGCGACGACCAACGTCGCCGGCTCCAGCATTCCGCTTGGCCCCGACGCGGTCGGCGAAATCGTTGCGGCGGTCATCAAAAAACTGGGCTTCGCGTTCTGGTTCCCGGTCTACTTAGCCGTGCTCGTGATTTTTGCAGGCCAGACCTTTGGAATGATGATCGCGGGTTTACGCGTCGTGACGACGGATTTTCGTAAGCCGAGCATCGCTCGGACGATCGCGCGCTATTTTATCACGGGCATACTGTGGTGGCTGATCATGCCGCTGAGCCTGATCTGGCGGCGAGTACTCCTTCACGACCGATGGACGAAGACGCGCGTCGTTAAGGTCGAGCGCGTCGTCGCCCGCGTTACGGGTTCCCTTCCGACCTAACCGTCAGCCGAACCGCCGCCGTCCCGGAGAGAATATGTCCGACCGCGGCGTTGCTGCTGACCGTATCGATTTGCAGGCGACCGACATTTTCGTCTACGTGCAGCGTTTGGTGTGTCGTCGGGTCGACGAGTGACTTCGACTTGACGATGAGGAAGGTCTGGCCTGGCGAGACCCCGGCGTTCGAGCCGATGTTGATGATGACGGTCTGGCCGCTGACTTGAGCGATGTGCCCGGTGAGGGCCGGTGCGACCGGACCGGAGTTGAAGCGGCTGGGATCGAGCGCGGCCGCAATCTTCGCAGCCTCGTCGTCGATCAAGTGCCCCATGTCGCTGTTTACGAACTGTTCGTTGCTGTACGAGCCGCCGGCGTAGCCGGAAAAGCCGCCGGCATTCCAGGACGTTCCCGAGCGGCTCGCCTCGTCTGAGAAACTCTGCACGATCTGTCCCGTCCTTGCGTCGATGACCCGCACCGCAACCTTGATCGTAACCCGGTGGGTCGAGACGCCGCCGGCCGCCGCTCCGAACGGACCGGGGAGCAGGCTCCCAGCGCTGGCGCCGCTCTGGCCCGTCTGATCGAGCTGCAGGATGTTACCGGTTACGAGGTATCGCGCGCCGACGAGCTGGCCGGCCTTGATTGCCGAGGCCGGGTCGACCTCGCCGCTTGCCCCGAGCTGATGCTCGCCGAGCGTCGAGCTCAAGTGCGTGCGATCGAGCACGTTGAAACGGCTGCCGTTGACCATCTGATCGGTGAGCAGATCGCTCAGCGCGACTCCCGGTTTGAAGTTGCCGTACCAATCAGATGTCAGCCCTTGCGTCGAGAAATCAAGAACCGCGATCGGGGGCCGCGCGCCGCTCTGGGCGGCGGCGGCCAGGGGGGCGGCTGCCATAGCGGCAGCGATCAGAAGCGAAAGCAAACGTCCAAGCACCCCCTTGTTATACCACAAGCGCCCCGCGTGCGGTATTGTCACGGGGAGAGGAAGGCGGGACGTTTTAAAGAGGATGTGTGGCCGTTTCACGCTGACGAAGCCGCAGGGGCTGCGTACCGCCTTCCCCCAGTTTCGCTATCCCGAGTTCAGCGAAACGCGTCTTCCTCGCTATAACATCGCGCCTACGCAAGACGTGCTCGGGGTTCGCAACGACGGAGGCGAGCGCATCGAGTCGCTGCGCTGGGGGATTCGCGGGCGCATCAACATTCGCGCGGAGTCGATCCTGGCACGCCGCAATCCGGTGCGCCTCCGCTGCGTCGAGTTCGCCGACGGTTTTTTCGAGTGGCGCGAGCGCCGCCCGTACTATTACACGCTGCGCTCCGGGCAGCCGTTCGCTTTTGCGGGCCTCTGGGAGCCGGCCGATGGAGTCCCCTGCTGCGACGTCGTTACCTGCCGGCCGAACCCGCTCGTCGCACCGGTCCACGACCGGATGCCGGTGATCCTCACGCGCGAAGGTGTCGAACGCTGGCTGGATCCCGAACCCCTGCCGCCCGAAACCGCCGCTTCAATCCTACTTCCGTTCGACGCCGCGCTGATGGACGTTCGAGAGGTCACCAGGCGGGTGAACAACGCCAACTACGATGCTGCCGACGTGCTCGACGAACCCGATCCGCGCCTGCTCTGAATCAAAACCAGACCGGTTGCGACTAGCCAGATCGCGGCCGGCAGAGCGCCGAGAACCCCAGGTGCAGGGCCGCCCGGCGCCATCGGGCCGTAGGGAATGAAGATCGAAAGCGTGGCGATCGAGGCCCCGAATGCAGCAAGGTAGCCGAGCGTCGCGAGCCAGGCGGGAGCGGACTCGTGGCGGCGCATACTGTGAGCCGCGGCAAAGAGAAAGACCGCGACGGGTGCGTAGCCGAGGCCGTTCTGCACGAAAACGAACGCGTCGTAAATGCCCGCGAGAGCGTTGTCTTGGAAGGTCTCCGGTGGAACGTAAACCGCTGCGGTCTGCAGCATCGCGGCCCAGAGCGAACTCGCGACCATCACGATTCCGGCGATCATCGCAAACGTCGGCAGTCCCTCCTGGCGCCCGGGCGCAAAACTCAGATAGCTGCGAAGCCCGACTAAAAACCATAAGAAAAAGGCGATCGCGGGGAAGCTGAGCCACGCCCCCAACAGCAGCATAGACTTATGCGCGTCGAGAACCAGCGCGGCGTCGGAACTCTTCATCTCGATCGACGGCATTCCCGACGTCAAAATCGTCGCGACGACGAGCAGCGCGACGTAGCAGAGGACCGACCAGCCGGCGGATCGTTCGGCGTGCACGTTTTCCATAGACGGGTCACTCATGCTAAGCCTGAAAGGATTCCTCCCTTGCTCGCCGCCTCAGAGCCCGTAATATTTGAACGCCGGCCACATCGCGGCGAGCGAGACGCGCGGCCTCGTGCAGAGGTAGATCGGCAGCGGGCCTTCGAGCATCCAGCGGTAGTCGTTGCGATAAACCGCGACTTGGCGAACGCTGCCGAACCAATGGAGCAGCAGATAATAGTCGGTCGCGCCGACTGCGATGACCGAGGCTCCGCTATAGCCTCGCGTTCCCCAAATGTAATAGTTGTTGTTGGGGCTGATCGCCGCCGGCAGCCCGTAGCTCGGCCCGTAGTAGTCGAGTGCGCCGGCATAGGCGTAGCGATCGGCAAAAAGGGCGGTCGTTCTTCGCTGCCGCGGCGGAAGCGACCAGTACGCGCCCGCGACCGTTTGCGTCATCGTCTTCCAGCCGATCTGGTCGGCATACATCGGATTGATGAGATGGCTCTTGCCGTCGGGGGGTGCGGGGCGGCTCAATCCGATTGCGCGTTCGTAGGCCATGTACTGCGGCAACGAAAGGATCGGTAACGCGAGGGGAACCATCGGCAGGCCGGCGATGAATGCGACGGCGACGATTGCCGTTTTCACCCACGCCGGTTTGGCGGCGGCCGCGGCTTCGATTGCAACGGCGCCGGCGGCGAATAGCGCCGGATAGACCCCCTGGATGTAGTACCCGCGTCCGATCGTCAGAATCAGCATTCCTAAGAGAAGCAGATACGCCGCCGCCAAGAACCGATATGGAGGTGTTCGCCAGAGCCAGACGAGGCCCCAGATCCAAACGATTCCGAAGAGCGGATTGTTGTACATGAACTGCAGGCCGAACATAAAGAGTGCGTTAACCCAGCGGTTCGGCGATTCGTCGGCCATGCCGTTGGCGAGCGCGTGGCGGTTCAACTGGTCGTTGTGCAGCACTTCGAGCATCGGGAAACCGTGGGAGATCTGCCAGAGCGCGTTCGGAAGGACGAGCAGCGCGGTCAGGGCGATACCGATCGCGAGGCGCCGCGAATGCAGAAGCTTGGCGTGGCCGGTACATAGCAACCCGATCGCGAGCGCGACGGCGCATGCGGCGATCGAATATTTCGCATAAAGCGCCAGCGTGACGACCAGAGCCATCGGCAGGTAGAGCCGGCGATCGCCGCTCTTTACCAGGAGAATAGTGAGATAGATCAAGGCGGTCCATGTCGCCGGCGAAAGGAACTCCGTCGACAGGCCGTACGCGATTCCGACGAGCCCGGGAGCAAGACCGATCGCCAACCCCGTCAGCAGCTGGGCATAGGCACGGCCACCGAGCTCTCGCGCGATCGCGCAGCCGAGAAGTACCGTCACGCCCGCGAGGACGCTCGGAAAAAAGCGAACCGCCCAAACGGGATATCCCAGGGGTGCGGTCAGCCACGTTACGAGCGGGGCGAGGGGCGGCTGGTCTACATATCCCCACGCCAAGTGCTTGGCGCAGTCGATGAAGTACAGCTCGTCGCGATAGAGTCCGAAGCGGTGGCAGAAGGCGAGATGTACGGCGGCGCAGATGAAAGCTAAGGCGTACGCGATCGGCGAGAGCCGCAGCCTCATGCAGTCGAAGTCGTCTGCGATCCCGCCAGCAGCAGTTGGCTGATGCAAAGACCGACGAGCCCGGCCTCTGCGATCGATCCGAAAATGAAGCTTGCATCCCACCACGTCCCCCCGAAGAGCGGGACGGCAAACGCGAAGTACGCGGCAAAATAGACCGACGGAACGGCAAACCCCAGGAGCCGAAACGCGTTCGGCCGGCGCGGCCCAGCCGCTAGCCTTGCGATGATGACGTCACCGATCGCGCCGGCCGCGACCGAGGCAAGGACGACGAGCAGCACTTCCTTGACGTCGTTCGCGATCTCGCCGCTGATCCACAGCTTCACGGCAACGCTGAGAACCATCAGGGCTCCGAACCGCAGTTGCGTGCGCAGGCAAAGGTAGAGCACCGCTGCCCCTAGCAGCAGGCTCTGCCAAATGACGATCGATATCTCGAGCGCCTGCTTATAGAATAGGAAGACGGAGAGCACGAACTGCTCGCTGCGGAACGCACTCTGCGCAAGGGGACGATCGCGCATCAGCGCCTCGGGATAGAAACCGTACTGCGTGCAGAACTGGATGATCTCGAACGCGAGCCCGAGCGAGATCAGCATCGGCAGTTGTTCGAGCAACGTAGCGGCTGACGGCCGCGCGAGCGCGCTGCGGACGGGACCCGTAACCAAGAAAAAGAGACCGGTGAGCAAGAAAAGGTGCGGTGGACTCAAGAGCAGATCGAGCTGGTGCTCGAACCCGAAAAACGCGTGCCAGATGAAGTCGAGCGCACCTCCCGCGAGCAATCCCACAACGCCGATAACGCTGCCCGCATAACCTCGCGGAATGGCCTTCCAAAACGAGCCTGCGCTCCGATAATTTTGGGCGATCGTCACGGCGAGCACGGCGGCCGCGAAGATCGCGCCGGTGTACATCGTGACGTGCCAGGGATTGAAGAAGGATTCGACCGCAAGGAACAGATGCTGATGTGCGTCGACGAAAAGCCCCGTGATGATCCATACGCCGGCAACGGTGACCAGCCAATCGAGCCAAGTGGACGTGCCGGAAGCCTCGACCGCGAGATCGGGGAATGGTAATGAAGGCCTCGCCTCCCTGGTAGGGGAAAGCAAATTAATCGACTTCATAGCTCGGCTGTCATGCTTATGCTTCGATTGGCCTCGAAACCCTCCTCGACTCTCGTTCTGGGCGATAACACTGGGGGCACTCTGCTGCATTACCGGATGCTCGTCGGCGCCCGTTTCGGTACCATCGAATTTAACGGTTTCGAGCAAGCTTCCTCAGCCGCTCCCGCAGCCGCCGGTCGCGCAGCCGAATGCGCCTCCTCAGATCGTCGCGATATGGTTTTCGACGCTGACGATTACGCCCGGTAGCTGGTTCGACGGCACGATCGTGGGAAGCACGAACGTGGCATCGGTCGAAGTCCGCACCGCGGCTTTTTCGATCAATAGCACGCAGGTCGCACCCGGTGTCTATCACTTTCACATGCGCGTGCTCGAGCTGCCGGCGCTCTCGCGACGTCACTGGTACGAACTCTATATCATCGCGCGGAACACGCCGGGCGAGCAGTCGGTTGAAAAGGCGCCGCTCCGGGTCGAATAGTTCTCGAAGGGAAAGCTCCGAGCTGAGCCGCAGAAATTGTTCATGCGGCGCCGTTGGTTTCTACGCACCGCCGCCGGTGCGATGACGGCGGTTTCGCTGCCGCGTTTGGGCGCGAGCGTACTGGCCGCCGATACGCTCGACGTCACGATTCGCTCGGCACCCGCGCCCGGCGGGCTCATCCGCGCAGGAAGGAGCGCTCGCTACTCGGAGCTTTTGGCCTACAACGGCTCGATCCCCGGACCGCTCCTGCGCGTGACGCACGGACAGCGAATCCGAGTGAACTACTCCAGTTTCGTCGACATCCCAACGAGCGTCCATTGGCACGGCATGGTCCTTCCCAACGACATGGACGGCGTTGCAGGCGTTACGCAGGAAGCGGTGCGCTACGGCGGCGCGTATCGCTACGATTTCGTCCCCGATCCGCCCGGAACGCGCTGGTACCACGACCACGGTTTCGGATTTGCGTTTGCCCGGGGGCTCTTTGGAGTGTTCATCGTCGACGATCCCAGGGACGAGCGCGTCGACCGCGAGTTCGTGCTCGCCTTTCACGACGTTCCGAAAGCAGGTTCTCTGGAAGCGGCGCGGCGAGGTACGAGCACCGCTCCGATGTCTGAACCGATGGATTCGCCGGAGATGGGAAAGATGAAGAGCGCTCCGATGGGCGACGAGGTCGCCTACGCGGCATCCTGCATAAACGGCGCCGTTTTTCCGTACGGAGAGCGGCTGGCGGTGCGCGTCGGCGACCGAGTGCGGATGCGGCTCGTCAACGCGAGCCCGACCTCGACGCGTTACGTCGGACTCGCAGGGCACGAGCTGCTCGTCACGCACGCCGACGGAAATCCGCTGCAGCGCCGCATCGCGGTGGACGTCGTGCGCCTCGGATCCGGCGAGCGATACGACGCGCTCTTTGAAGTCACCCGGCCCGGCGCCTTCTTGCTGCAGAGCGTATCGAGCGATCCGCTCCAGGCCGCGCAGGCGGTGACGCTCCACACCGACGGCATGGAGAACGCGCCGCCGGTGCATGCTCCCGAAATGCTCGACGGGGTAAGGGTTCTGAGCTACGAGCTTGCCGGAGGCGCGGGGACTCCGGCGCCGGTTTCGGACGCAAGCTCGCCGCGATACGAGTTCGAATTGGCCGGCGGAGGCTTCGGCAACGGCCGCTGGAGCATCGACGGAAAACTTTGGCCGCAGACGCCGAAACTCCACGTGCGACGCGACGAGCGCGTGACGATGCGCTTTCGAAACACGAGCCAGATGGATCACCCGATGCATCTGCACGGTCACATCTTTTCCTTGATGGAAGTAAACGGCACGCAACTGCAGCGGCCGCTGGCGAAGGACGTGGTGCTCGTGGCCGCCGGTGGAAGTGCGACGCTGGGCTTTACGGCCGGCTCGCCGCCGGGGCGCTGGCTGCTTCATTGTCACAACGAGGTTCACATGGTCGGCGGCATGATGATGGAGGTCGTCTATAGCGGTTAGCGTTCGCGTTGCGAATACGCGTGCGTGAACTCGGCGCCCAGGAGCAGGATCTGCGACGAATAGTTCGCCCAAAGCAGAAAGACTACGAGAGAACCGAAGGCGCCGTACGCGGAGCTCACCCCGGCGCCGCTCAGATACCACCCGAGTACGAGCTGTCCGGCGACGAAGAGAAGCGCCGTCAAGCCGGCGCCTAGCCAGACATCCCGCCACGCAACTCGCGCGTCGGGCAAGTACTTGAAAATCAGGGCGAAGAACAGCCAGCTGAGCGCTGCCGAAAGCACGAAGTCCGCCGGCTTCGCCAGCGCGGCCGGGCCCGGGAACGAGCGCCCGAAATGGCTCGACGCGACGGCGAGCGCGGCATTTGCGAGGATCGACAGCATCAGCAATAGCGCGACTGCCAGCATCATCGCGAAGACGAGGGCGCGTTCCTTGATCGTTTGTGCGACGCCGAGCCTTTTCGGAGCGACCTCCCAAACGCAGTTCAATGCGAATCGCAGCCCGCTAAACAGCCCGATCGCCGCCACGACAAAAAGCGTCCAGCCGGCAATCTGCGCGATAACGGAATGACGCTGCTGGTCGAGCGTGGCAGCCACAATCTGACGCACCGCGAGCGCGCCCGGCCCGGGTATGC
>DATAQH010000191.1:0-5924 GCA_036264815.1 Candidatus Cybelea sp. | reverse complement strand
GCCGCAGCAAGACTCCCTCGAGGAGCAACTTGCTGCGGCCAATGCTCGCGCCGACGAAAACTATGGCAAGTTTTTGCTGGCCGTTGCCGACTTCGATAACTATAAAAAACGCACGCAGCGGGACTTCGATTCTCTCGTCGCCACGCGGCGGCGCATGCTGCTCGAACGCTTCCTGCCCGTGCTCGACAATCTCCAGCGCGCCCTCGAATCGAAGGCCGAAGGCGACACCCTGCGCGGCGGACTCGAACAAACGCTGCGCGGCTTCGAAGCCTTGCTCGCAGGCGAGGGCGTGAAAACGATCGAGATCAAAGGCAAGCCGTTCGATCCGCGGCTCGCGGAAGCGATCGGTACGTCGGCAACCCACGGCGCCCCCGAAGATACGGTGGTCGAGGTGGCCGAAAAAGGGTACATGCTCGGCGAAGAGGTGTTGCGACCCGCGAAAGTCATCGTCGCCAAAACTGCAGACGAATGACCCTTCGACCCGCTCAGGATGACAATGAACTTTAAGGACTACTATGCCATCTTGGGCGTTCCGAAGAACGCCGCCGAGAAAGACATCAAGTCCGCGTATCGCAAGCTCGCGCGCAAGTGGCACCCCGACGCGAATCTCAATAATCCCAAAGAGGCCGAGGAGAAGTTCAAAGAGATCTCCGAGGCCTACGAAGTGTTGGGCGATCCGGAAAAGCGGCAAAAATACGACGTTCTCGGGCCGAACTGGCAGCAGGCCGCGCAACAGGCCGAACAGCAGCGCCGCTATCGCACGACCGTCAACGGTCAGGAGTTCGAGTTCGATCTCGGCGGACCGGGCGAGAGCCCCAGCGGCTTCTCCGATTTCTTCGACATCTTCTTCTCGGGTATCGGGCGGCGTCAAACGACGCGGCCGAACCCCGGCCGCGCGCGCCAGATGCGCGGACAAGACCTCGAGACGACCATCGAGCTCAACCTTCGCGACATCTTCGATGGCGGCAAGAAAGCCGTCTCGCTGCAGATCGAAGATCTCTGTCCGCGCTGTCACGGAACGGGCACCGAAGGCGGACACCTCTGCCCGCAGTGCCACGGAACCGGTCACGTCATCCTCAATAAAAAGTTCGAAGTCACTATTCCGCGCGGAATCAGCGACGGCCAGCGCATTCGTCTGGCCGGGCAAGGCGGCGCGGGGATCAACGGCGGCCCCAACGGCGACCTGTACCTGATCGTACATCTGCAAGAGGATCCCACGTACAAACGCAAAGGCGACGACCTCTACGTCGACCTTCCGGTGAGCATCTACGACTTGCTGCTCGGCGGCCAAGTCAACGTCCCCACGCTCAGCGGACAAGTCGCGATGACGATCCCCGCCGGAACGCAGAATAACCGTCTGCTGCGGCTGGCCGGCCGCGGCTTACCGCAGGTCAAAGGGAAGGCCAGCGGCGATCAGTACGTTCGCCTGATCGGACAACTCCCGCAGAATCTCTCCGATCAGGAAAAGAAGCTCTTCGCCGAGCTCGCGTCGCTGCGCACCTAGAGGTGGCGCCGCGAGGCGGCCCTAAGCTCCAAGCCTCACACCACGCTCGCCGAGGAGTATTTGTGAACGGAGCTTTCAGATTCGCCGGACCGCTCGTTGCGCTGCTTGCGATTGCCGCCTGCAGCAACGGCGGCTCTTCAGCAATGCCGGCAGCGAACGGCATCGCCGCGCCAACCGCGCAAAATCACTCCACCCCGCGCTGGAAGGCGGAGAACCTCGCGAGGCCGGCATGCGGCTCCGCGCCCCGCGGAGGCGCCCAGTGCCTGGCGCTCATCGAGTCGAAGCCCGGGCGGCACGACAGCGGCAGTTCCGGCTGGACACCGGCCGATTTTCAAGCCGCCTACAACCTTCCGTCGGCCACCAAAGGCAAGGGGCAGATCGTCGCCATCGTCGATGCCTACGACAATCCCGATGTAGCCTCGGATCTTGCGACGTATCGGTCGGCCTACGGCCTTGGAACTGCGAACTTCACCAAATATAACCAGAAAGGCAAAACGGGCAACTACCCGCAGGGGAGCCCCGACTGGGGCGTAGAGACCGATCTCGACGTTCAGATGGTCTCTGCCGTTTGCCCGAATTGTACGATCGACCTCATCGAGGCAAACAGCGAGAACAGCGACGATCTCGAAGCGGCCGAAGCCGAGGCCGTGAAACTCGGCGCACACGTCGTCAGCAACAGTTGGATCTGCTACTCGTACTCTTGCTCGATCGATCCGTCGTATTTCGATACGCCCGGCGTCATCTATACCGCCGGCTCCGGAGACGAGGGCTATAACATCATCGGGCCGCCGATGTCGCTGCCGACGGTCGACGCGGTCGGAGGTACGGTGCTCTCCAAGAGCGGCTCCAAGTACAGTGAAGAGGTTTGGGACGGTGCCGGCTCGGGCTGCGCCCAGCAGGTGAAGAAACCAAAATGGCAGCACGATCCGAGCTGCTCTAAGCGCACCGCCGCGGACGTCTCGGCCGTCGCCTACGACGTTGCCGAGTACGACTCGTACGATGCAGGCGGCTGGTTCACCATCGGCGGCACAAGCGTCGCCACGCCGATGATCGCGGGCATCTACGGACTTGCCGGAAACGCGAAGTCCCAACAGGGCCCCGCGAGCCTTTGGACGATGCCGAAAAAGAAGCTGAAAAAGACGCTGCACTATATCTCGACCGGCAGCAACGGTACGTGCGGCGGCAGCTACCTTTGCACCGCGGGGACCGAACAGTTCAAGACGTACTCCGGACCCGCCGGCTGGGGCACCCCCAACGGCATCGGCGCCTTCTAACTTTCGGCAACCCCCGGCACCGGAGAGTGGTTAACGTCAGCACCACATCCACTACCTTAAACTGGGGGACAGATGATAAAAGAGATCGCCTTTACGGTGTATCCGGCAAAGGACGTCGCGGGACTGCGCAAGTGGTACGAGGATAATCTCGGCTTAAAGTTCAGCGGCCCGTACGAAGAGGAAGGCGTCGAGAAATACAACGAGTCGACGATCGGCGCCGGCACGTTCAGCGTAATGACCAACGAGTGGGCCGATCGCGATCCGGGCAGCGCCTCGGGAATTGTCTTTGAGGTCGACGATATCGATAAGAGCATCGCCGACCTTCGCAGCAAGGGCATCGAGGTCGACGATCCCTACGAGACGCCCGTCTGCAAGATCACCTCGTTCGTCGACGGCGAGGGCAACAAAGTCTCGTACCATCAGGTAACCGTACCTCACTAGTGCGTCATCCGCAGTGCGTCATCCGCGTGTCATCCTGAGCTTGTCGAAGGACGTCGAAGGATGATGGCCGGGCACGGGCTGATGTGGTCGAACATCTATCAGCCCGAAAAACCGACGGTAAAGCGGCGCGTCAACTGGAAACGGCTTGGCGCGCTCTTTGCGCCGTACTGGCGCCAACAGGTCACGGTGCTCGCGTGCATCGTGGCCGCCTCGGCAATCGGGCTCGTTCCCGGCTTCGTCGTCGCGCACATCATCGACGTGACGATTCCGCGCCGAAATCTCGGCGATCTCGCGATCGACGTCGGCGCGATCCTGGTTTCGGCGCTGCTCGCCGCCGGCATCGGCGTCCTGCAAGGTTACCTCAACTCACTCGTGGGCGAAGGGATCATGCGCGACATTCGCACGACCCTGGTCGGGCACTTGCACCGCATGCCGCTGCAGTTCTTCAGCGGGACGAAGACGGGCGAGATCATGAACCGCGTCAGCAACGACGTCGACAACGTCGATAACGTCGTCACCGGAACGGTGACCTCGATCGTCACCAACGTCGTCCTCATCGGCACGACGCTGGTCGCGATGTTCGTTTGGAACTGGCGCCTCGCGCTGA
The DNA here is from genome assembly GCA_036264815.1 of Candidatus Cybelea sp. Classification (GTDB taxonomy): domain Bacteria; phylum Vulcanimicrobiota; class Vulcanimicrobiia; order Vulcanimicrobiales; family Vulcanimicrobiaceae; genus Cybelea. The sequence continues at coordinate 2,098 of DATAQH010000191.1, read as the reverse complement.
TCTCGGTCGCGATCGTGCCGCTGATGGTGCTTCCGCTCGGTCCCGTCGGGCGCCGGATGTACCTAATTCGCAAGAAAACGCGCGAGAGCCGCGACGAGATCGAGTCGATTACCCAGGAGACGCTCTCGATCTCGGGCATTACGCTCGTCAAGTCGTTCGCGCGCGAGGCCCTCGAACGTGCGCGCTTCTATCGAGCTGGCACGCGGCTGATGCAGCTCGAGATCGACCTCGCGATGGTCGGGCGCTGGTTTCTCGCTTCGGTCACCGCGATGGTCGTCGTCGGGCCGGCGCTGGTCTGGTTTGGGGGCGGGTGGCTGGCGATTCTGGGCAGCCTGCAGGTCGGCGTGATCGTCGCCTTCGTTTCCTTCATCCAGGGGCGCCTGTACGGGCCCGCGGCCGCGCTCGCCGGAATTCAAGTGCAGATCGTCAGCGCGCTTGCCGTGTTCGAGCGCATCTTCGATTACCTCGACATGACGCCCGAAGAGTACGACCCGCCTGGGGCGATCGCGCTGCCGGAGGTCGCGGGCGACATCGCCTTCGAGGAGGTCACGTTTTCGTACGACGGGACGCGCAACGTGCTCGACGGCATCTCGTTCCACGTGCGCCCGGGGGAAGTCGCCGCATTCGTAGGCCCATCGGGCGCCGGCAAAACGACGATCACCGCACTGGTGCCGCGCTTTTACGATCCGCAAGGCGGGCAGGTCCTCGTCGACGCTCACGACGTGCGCGGCGTCACGCTCGAATCGCTCCGCCGCAATATCGGTATCGTCACGCAAGAGACCTATCTCTTCCACGACACCGTAGCGGCCAATCTTCGCTACGGCAAACCCGACGCGACCGACGCGCAGCTCGAAGCCGCGGCACGCGCCGCGAACATCGCCGACTTCATCGCGGCATTGCCGCAACGGTACGAAACGGTCGTTGGGGAGCGCGGACACAAGCTCTCCGGCGGCGAGCGCCAGCGTCTCGCCATCGCGCGGGTGCTGTTGAAGGATCCTAGGATTCTGATTCTCGATGAAGCGACGAGTTCGCTGGACTACGAGAACGAAGCAGCGATTCAAAAGGCGTTGGAGGTCGCGATGCGCGGGCGCACGAGCTTGGTAATCGCGCACCGCCTCTCGACGGTGCTGGCCGCCGACATCATCTTCGTCGTCGACAACGGGCGCATCGTAGAACAAGGCCGCCACGCGACGTTGCTGGCGCGCGGCGGCCTCTATGCTCGGCTTTATCGAACGCAGTTCGCCGGTATATCGGCGTAACCGCATCGAGCTCGCTAGGGCGAAGCGCTGCCCATCGAAGCCTTGAGCGACGCTTTGAACTTGGATTGCTGATCGGGCGTCATCACGCCGTAGATGCCCTTAAGCAGTTGCTCCTTCGCCGATTTCTTTGTCGCTGCATCGGCGTTGGCCGTTTGCTGCTGGTACTGCTCGATCATCGGCTTGATCTTCAGCTTCTGACGCGGCGATAGACCGGCAGCCTGAATCGCGTTTTTTACGGCCGTCTGGACCTGCTGCGAACTGGGCTGGCTCGCCTGGGCAACGACCAAGCCGGCGTGGTTGCCGGCGGAGGCGGCGGCCGGGGCTATCGCCGCCGAGAATAATAATGCCGCAAGAAATCCGAATGTGCGCATAGTGCTCCTTTAGTAGGCAAGGGGTGGTTGTCGCGGAATTTCTAGGCGGGCGGCCGCAAGCCTGGCAAATCCATGACCATCGGCTCGACGGGAACGTGCAGCGCCGGCTCGGTTGCCGCTTGGATCTCCTCGACGCTGACGCCCGGCGCGAGCTCGCGCAGGATCAAGCCTTCGGCGCCGACGTCGATCGTGCCAAGATCGGTGATGATGCGGTTGACGACGCGCCGTCCGGTCAGCGGCAGCGAGCACTCGCGCACGATCTTGTGCGCATTGCCCTTCGCGACGTGTTCCATCATCACGATGACCCGCTTCGCGCCGTGAACCAAGTCCATCGCGCCGCCCATTCCCTTGACCATCTTGCCGGGAATCATCCAGTTCGCGAGATCGCCCTGCTCGGAGACCTGCATGGCGCCGAGCACCGCAAGGTCGATGTGCCCGCCTCGGATCATGCCGAACGAAAGCGACGAA
>DATAQH010000171.1:0-2224 GCA_036264815.1 Candidatus Cybelea sp. | reverse complement strand
GTCGTGCCGGCGCGCGAGCGCGTGCAAGCGCCGCAGCGTGTCGGCACGGAAATCGCTTTTCGGGCGATACTGAACGATCCGAATTCCCTCTTTAAGAATCGCTTCGGCCCGCTCGACGACGCCGGCTTGCTCGTTGAGAATCGCATAGATTCCACGTAGGAGCGCGGCGCGTTGCGCGCGCGTTACGCGCGAGGGCGCATCCGCTGCCATAACACGATGTTGGCGACTAGGTAGGCGATGTAAACGACGGCAACGACGATGGCCAGCGCGATACTATGACGCGCCAGCGAGAGCGGAACGAGAATTCCAAAACAGAGAATCCCGGCCATCACCAGTGCGACGATGCGCGAGACCGGAAAGAGCATGAAATTTTCTACGATTCCTGAGGCAGCAGCAGATCGCCCAAGCGCACGAGCTCGCCGTCGTTCTGAAAACGCAGCTCGATTCGGCCGCCGCGGCCCGTGCGGACGAGTGCAACGTGCGTGCCGAAGCGTTCGCGCAGACGCCGTTCGAAATCGTCTTCGTCGGCGGAGAGTGCGCGCGGTGCCCGGTCCTTATCGCGCGCCGGCGCATCGGCGGTTGCAAGCCGCTCGAGGCTGCGTACCGTCAAGCCTTCGCTTACGGCGCGACGCGCGAGCGGGAGACGCTGCTCTTCCGCCGCCGCCAATAACGCGCGTCCGTGGCCGGCGGAGAGTTCGCCGTTTACCAGCATCGCCTTGATCGTTTCGGAAAGGCCGAGCAGACGCATTGCGTTAGCGACGGCCGGCCGGCTCTTGCCGAGCCGGCGCGCGACCTCTTCTTGCGTGAGCGCGTGTTCGTCGATCAAGTATTGAAAGCCGGCGGCCTCTTCGAGCGGATTCAAATTCTCGCGCTGCAGATTTTCGACGATCGCCAGTTCGAGCGTTTCGCGGTCGTCGCTGCTGCGAACGATGGCGGGAATCGCGTTTCGCTGCAGCGCCGCGCAAGCGCGCCAGCGCCGTTCTCCGGCGATGAGCTCGTAGCCGTCGTCGCGCCGGCGGACGATGATCGGTACGAGCACGCCGTACTGCGCTATCGACGCTTTAAGTTCGTCGAGCGCGTCGCCGGCGAAGTGCTTTCGCGGTTGAAACGGATTGGGCGTGATCTGCCCCAGCGGTATCTCGCGTACGATCTCCTGCGAACCGCTCACCGGCACCGGGCTCTCGCCGAGCAGGGCGGCTAAACCTCTGCCCAAGCCGCGCCGCGCGGTCATGCAGAAGCTCGGGCCGGTTCGAGCATCTCGCGCGCAACCGCGATATAGGCTTGCGCGCCGCGGCTCTTGAGATCGAAAAGAATTACGGGCTTTCCGAACGAGGGTGCCTCGGAGAGCCGCACGTTGCGGGGGATCTGCGTTTTGAATATTTCGCGCGGAAAGTACTTCTCCAGCTCGCGAATAACCTCGAGCGCTAAACGGGTGCGGCCGTCGAACATCGTAACGAGCACGCCGCTGACGTGCAGCGTCGGATTGAGCGCATCGCGTACGCGCCAAATGACGTTGGTCAGCTGCGCGAGTCCCTCGAGCGCATAGAACTCGGCCTGCACCGGGATGATGCAATCTTGAGCCGCGGTCAGCGCGTTGATCGTTAGTAAGCCCAGCGACGGCGGAGAGTCGATCAGCACGAAGTCGAACGAACCGGCGAGCGGTGCGAGCGCTTGACGAAGCCGCGTCTCGCGCGAGAGCGCCGCAACCAGTTCGACGTCGGCCCCGGCGAGATTGATCGTCGCCGGAGCGAGACTGAGATTCTCGACCTCCGTGCGCACGATGACGCTTTCGAGCGGCGCCTCTTGGAGGAGTGCATGGTAGACGTCGCGCTCCAGCTGTGTTTTGTTGACGCCCAAGCCGGTCGTCGCGTTGCCTTGAGGATCGGTGTCGACGACGAGGACGCGCCGTCCGAGCATCGCTAACGCCGCGCCGAGATTCACCGCCGTCGTGCTTTTTCCGACGCCGCCTTTTTGATTGACGAGCGCGATGATGCGGCCCAGAACTATTCTCCGAGCCTTTGCGGCGGGGGCGGATGCTCGAGATACTGCTCGAGAGCGTGCAGCAGCAACGCCCGCTCGTTACGTCGGGGCTCGTCGGTGACCTGCTCGAAGAGCCAGTTCAAGGCATCGCCCACGCGGCGGTCGCCGCGGAAGCTCGGCGGGACGTCGCCGCGACGTCGCAGGGCGGCGATGACGTCATCTCCGCCAACGGCAAGATCGGTGA
>DATAQH010000166.1:0-5468 GCA_036264815.1 Candidatus Cybelea sp. | reverse complement strand
AAGCGCTTTCTCATCGACGTCGGTAAAGGGAAGCTCGCGAAGTTCACCTGGATTACGCCGCTCTGTCCGGATTCCGACCACGTTGCCTGCGGCGGTGGATACGGTCCGTCGTGGGTTGCGACCGTCGTCAATGCCGTAGGTGAGAGCAAATTCTGGAACTCGACGGTGATCTTCGTGCAGTGGGACGATTGGGGCGGCCTTTACGATCCGGTTCGGCCGCCCTATCGCGACTACGACAGCCTCGGATTCCGCGTTCCGCTGATGGTGATTTCACCCTACGCCAAGCACGACTACGTTTCGCACGTCCAATACGAAACGGCCAGCGTGCTGAAGTTCGCCGAAGACCTCTTCGGATTGCCGTCGCTCGCCGCCGCCGATCGGCGCGCCCGCTCCCCCGCGGCCGACACGCTCGATTTCGCTCAAGCGCCTCGCACGTTCGTGCCGATCAAATCGCCTGAGGGGCTCAAGTTCTTCCTGAGTCAAGGCGACGACGGGCAGGCCCCGGACTACGAATAGCAGCCCAGCGGCAGGTCCCGCAACCCAGCGGCGGGTCGAGCGGATTAGAGGCCTACACACCCTGGTATGAGGAGAACATGGATTTAACAATTGAAAAACCGCGCAGCGCCAAGGACAAGCTGATCGGGCTTGTCTCGCTTAAGCGTGTCATCGACAAGGCTAAGGCCTATAATGAGGGACACCTCGGCGACTACGACTACGACTGCCCGCACGACAAGCCGCTCTTCGAGTTTCTCGGAACGACCGGAACGGAGTTCGCAAGCAAAGTCAGAGAGCTCAAAACCGACGACGCGATCGCCGATTGGGTGCAGGCCCAGTTCCTATCAAAAAAGAGCCCGGAGGAGATCGAACGCTTCGACCACGACCGGATGCGCTGGCATCCCGAACCCGGTTCGCACTCGGCGGAGTACTTCGAGAATCTGCGCGAGCAGGTTGCGCCCGGGCGGAAAGACATCGTCACCTGGTTCGACGTCCTCGATCTGGACGAAGGCCGCCCGGTCCCCGTCGCTACGAGCCTGAACTGACCGTTCTATTCGTCCACGGCTGGCAGGCCGATCGTTCGGTCTGGGGCGGCGTTATCGCCGCCCTTGGGCCCGCGGCACGTGCCGTTGACGTAGACTTGCGCGGCAGCGGCGAGTTGCGTGATATTCCCGGGCCGTTTACCGTCGAACGATTCGCCGGCGACCTGCGCGAAATCGTCGAGCGGCTCGAAGACCCCGGCCCCGTCGTCGTCGTGGGGCATTCGATGGGTGCGATGGTTGCGATGCGTTTGGCGATCGACGCGCCGGAACTCGTTGCGGCGCTAGTACTTGTCGCGCCCGTTCCCGCGAGCGGCGCCGGCTTCTCCGAGAAAGGGTCACGTTACCTTCGCGCGACTGTCGGCGATCGCGACGCCGCGCGCAAGTGGCTGACGCGCACGTTTCACAGCACGCCCAAAGCCGAGGCGTTCGAACGCCTCTGTGAAGCCGCGGAGCGGAGTCACCCCGACGCCGCGCTCGAAAGCTTCGAGTCGTGGACGAACGCCGATTTCGCCGAAGAGACAAAGAAGATTTCGGCGCCGGCCATCGTCATCGCCCCCGAGCACGATACTCCGGAGACGTACGAACGAAAAGTCGCGGCGTTGCTTCCCAATGCGCGGTTCGTGCTGCTGCGCAATTGCGGCCACTACGCAATCATCGAGCGGCCTGAAGCGATCGCAAACGAGATCGACTCCCTCATTGCGAGACTCTAGGAGCCGGCCGGGTTGAAGAGTGAAGGCACCGGGAAACTGCTGCGCATCTTCGTCGGCGAGAGCGACCGGTGGGGCTATCAGCCGCTCTACACCGCGATCGTCGAAGCGGCGCGCAAAGCGGGAATGGGGGGCGCAACCGTCTTCAAGGGAATCGAAGGGTACGGCGGCCATTCGGTCGTGCACGCGGCGCGCGTTATCGATTTCTCCTCGGACCTGCCCGTTCTCGTCGAAATCGTCGATACCGAGGAGCGCGTTCGCGCTTTTCTGCCGACGCTCGACGAGATGGTCAAGGAGGGCCTGGTTACGCTGGAGACCATCGAGATTATCGCCTATCGCGCGGGCGAGCCGAAAGGGCGATGAGAGGCATCGTTCCGTTTCTTGCAGTCGGCCTCGGTGCGGGACTCGGCGGGATCTGCCGATACGCCGTCGGGCTCTTCTTTCTCTCGCGCTTCGGGCCGGGTTTTCCATTCGGCACGCTGTTCATCAACGTCAGCGGATCGTTCTGCATCGGTGTCGTGGCGGCGCTCGTTCAGACGCGCGCGCTCGGATTCCATCCGCTGCTCGGCATCGCGCTGACGGCAGGGCTGCTCGGCGGCTACACGACGTTCTCGAGCTTCGCGTACGAGGCGCTGACGCTAGGCAGCGAACGCGAGTGGCGCCTGAGCCTCGCGTACGCGCTCGGCAGCGTCATTCTCGGCGTGCTGGCATGCTACTTGGGCATCGTCGCCGCACGCCTCGTAAGCCGCCCGGCGTGAAACGGAGGATACTTTGACCGAACTTGCTGCGAAGGTTTGCGTGCCGTGCCGGGGCGGAGTTCCACCTTTGGACGATGCGCAGATTACACCGTTTCTCGCGCAGCTCGACGCGGGCTGGCAGATAGTCGAACGCGACGACCCCAAACATCAGCGTGTGAAGATCCTCGTGCGAACTTACCGCTTCAAGGACTTTGCCGAAGCGATGGCCGGAGCCGTGCGCGTCGGCGAGATGGCCGAAGAGCAACAGCACCATCCCGATCTGCACGTGGCGTGGGGACGTCTTGGCGTCGAAGTGTGGACGCACAAGATCGGCGGTTTAACCGAGAGCGACTTTATCTTCGCGGCTAAATGCGACGTGCTCACACGCCCCGGCACGAACGCGGCGGACTCGCGACGAACCTAGGGCGTGTGGCCCGTACGAGCTATCGCGCTTTTTGCCGAGTGGCGCTCCCCACGGTGACGCTGACCGGTTTCGAGGCGAGGCCGTTGGCCACGACCACGAGCGTGCTTTTGCCGCTCGCGATACGCCGCGGCACATCGAAGTAGGTCCAGACGTTCTTCGATCCGGTCGCGATGCCCATCGTGCTGTGGTCGTGCGTGCGAGCATAGTAGATATTTCCGCTGCCGCTATTCGTAATGCGCACCAGCGGATAGCCGGTCGCGTTCTGCTCTTCGTCGCCGAATGCGATCGCTTGCGAGAGGCCGTTAAACTGCGTTCCCGCGATCTTATAGGTCTTGCCGGGCATGATGCTGGCCGGCGCCTTAGAGATCGTCGGCGCCCAGCCGGCTTGCGGCTTGCCCTTGGGGGTGTATAGCACGACTCCGCCCGAGCCGAGCATCAGCACCTGTCCCGTCGGCAGCAGCAGCGGAGGCCCGGCGGCGCTGCCGACCTGCGTAAAGCTCTTTCCATCGTACTCGTAGAGAATGTAGTGGACGCTCAATACTAAGACATTTCCGCTGGGCTCGAGCATTGCGTACGAATCGCCGGCGTTATCGTTGTTGGGAAAATCTGGGCCCGCGGCCCAGGTTCCGTTCTTCGTATCGAAGATTGAGGTGTGCCCGGTACCATAACCGCTCGGTCCCGTACCCGCGCCGGTCGCGAAGACCGTGCCGTCTGGGCGCAGAATCGCCGGACCGATCTCGCCCGGCGGACGGTAGCAGTCTTTTGGCTTCGGCCCGTATTTTACGCAGCCCGGCTCGCCCGGAGAACGCAGATCGACGACCGTCGAACCGGCGCTCTTCCAGTGGCCGGTCGCCGGAGTGTAGATCTCGGAGTTCGGCGCGTTCTTCACGTCGGCGGTAAGGATCGTCCCGTCGGGCAAGAGCGTCCACCCTTCCTCCGAGTTGAAATCGGCCTTCCCGGCGTCGCTCGCCGGCGACCACTTCAGCGTCTTCGGATCGAGGAACGCGTCCCAGTGATGGAGCTTGTCGCCCATCATTACGCGTCCGTCGGGTAAGATCGTCGAGGGTGAATCGCCGATCCACTGCCAGCGGTGCGGATGGCCCAGCGGCGTCCACGAGTTCTTCACCGGATCGTAGACCGCGCCGAGATCGGTCAGCTGCAAAGGATACCCGTTGCTCGGATTGTTGTACTCGCCGCCGCTGATCATCAGTCGGCCGTCGGCGAGCACCTGCGAGGCGTATGCTGAGGGCCCATACCCAGATTGGAGCGACGCGAGCTGCGTCCAGGTTCCGTCCGTATAGCTGCCCTTGGGATCGGGTGCGTAGCGATACCAGTTGGTGCCGTAGATATCTTGAGTGAGAACCGAACCATCGGTCATCAAAAAGCCGATCATCATGGGCGCAGGCGGCTGATTCCTGACGACCGCGAACTGCGCCGAGCGACTCGCGCCGAGCGCGCTGAGAAACTGCGTCCCCGCGCCGGGCGGCATCGATTGGCTGCCGGAACACCCGGACGCGGCGGCAGCAAGCGTTAGCGCCGCTAAGAGAGACGCAGAGTTCCTGAAGTAGCGAAGCACGGGACCTCCATTCTTATTCGTAATCGGGTGCGAAATCGGTGTCGCCCGACTGATGCATGAAGAACTTCGCCGGCAACGGCGCCGCTATCTTCACGAATTTGCGCGGACTGGCGTTGAAGTCGAAGCAGTCGACGGCCGGAGAGGCCGCGCGCCGATCGGCCGGAGCGAGCTGTGCCAAGCCGTACAGATCCTCGGCGAAGCGCAAGACGCTCGCGGTTTCGTAGGGTACGTGCGAGACGTAGCCGCGTTTGGCGTACGCCGACATCACGATCAACGGGACGCGAAAACCCAAACTGTCGCGATCGAGATAGGCCGGCGCGACGTGATCGTACAAACCGCCCCAGTCGTCCCACTGAATGAAGATCGCGGTCGAGTTCCAGAATTTACTCTGACCGACCGCGTTCACCAACGCCGCGACCCACGACGGCCCGTAGCCGCCCGGGCAGTTTACGTGATCGGAGTCGTCACAGACCGGCGTTATCCAGGTAAAGTTTGCGAGCTTACCGGCGCGAACGTCGGTAATGAACTTCCAGTTCGGCGAGATGACGTTCTTCTTCCAATCGGGGCCCCGGTAGATGTGTTCGACGGCCTGATAACTCGACCAGACCCCGCCGCTTCCGCTCGACGCGCTGCCGTAACTGCTCGCATAGAAGCGCCACGAAAGGCGCGCTGCATCCAGCTCGTCTCCGAGCGTCTGATATTCGAAACAGGGCTTCTGCGCCGGCCCATTGGGGTCACGATCGATCGTTATCGTCGCAACTTTGTTGTATCGGCCGCCGCCGCAGCCCCACTTGCTGTAGGGAAGATCGACGCTCCAGGCCGCCTGGGCGGCGATAATGTACTGGTGCGCGACGAAGCTCTCATCGAGCTGCGACTGGAACATCCGGTCGGCCAAGACGCCTTGGCGCGCCATATCGAAGTAAGGCTGTGAATCGCTGCGTGGCACGTAGACGTACTCCGGATACTGAAACGGACCACCGAAGTTCT
>DATAQH010000155.1:0-8929 GCA_036264815.1 Candidatus Cybelea sp. | reverse complement strand
GGAGAAGCACATGCACGGCTGCGGCTGCTCGGGCGGCGGGAAGTTCTGGGATACCGACGGCGGGACGGTGACCAACAACTGGGTCCACGACAACCACGGCCCCGCACTGTGGGCCGATACCGATAACAACGACTTCGACTTCGAAGGCAACGACATCGATGACAACTCCGCCGAAGGCATCATCATCGAGATATCGTACAACGTCAACATCGCGCACAATCGACTCGTGCGCAACGCGCTGGCTGCCGGGCCGAAAAATCCCGGATTTCCGACCGGCGCGATCTACCTATCCGAGAGCGGCGGCGATTCGCGCGTCCGCGCCCGCTACGACACGATATCGGTTTCCAACAACACGTTCGTCGACAACTGGAGCGGCGTCGTCCTCTTCGAGAACGCCGATCGCTTCTGCGGCTCGCCGGCCAATACCAGCGGGGACTTCTGCACGCTGATCGATCCGAAGATCGCGAACTTGAAGACCTGCGTGCGCGGGGAGATTGGCAAGCAGCCGTACTACGTCGATTGCCGCTGGAAGACGCAGAACGTCTCCGTCAGCGGCAACCTCTTCCAGTTCGATCCCGCGCACATCCAGAATTGCAGCCCGTCGGTGTCGTGCGGGCTGCAAGGCTTGTTCTCGAACTGGGGGACGTATCCGCGGTGGTCTCCCTACAAGGGCCCGGTGATCGAAAAGGCCGTCACCTTCCACCAGAGCAACGTCTTTTCGAACAACACGTACTCCTGCCCGTGGGAGTTCATGGCCCACGATCAAAGCCGCATTCTTACGTTCGGGCAATGGCGCGCCTCGCCGTACCGGCAAGACCGCGGAAGCACGTACGGCGGCTCCCCGTAGCTACTGCACCATCCCCAAAATATTTCCGTCGGCGTCCTTTACCGTTGCGGTCAACGCACCGCCGCCGACATCCTTGACCTCTTGCACGGCGGAGGCTCCGGAATCCAGCAGGCGCTGCAGCCGATCCTTGATATCGCCGACCGCCCAATAGGCGATCGGTCCATTCTGCGTCTTTTCGCCGCGCTGCGGGGCCAGACCAACCTCGATCGGACCGAGGCGAAAGCCGACGTAGTAGTTTGAATCGGCGTACGGTTCGGTGCCGAGCAGCACGCTGAAGAGCGCTTTCGCGCGGGCGAGGTCTGCGACCGGGTACGCGATGACGAGCCGGCGGTCAACTTGTTCCACGAAATGATCCTCCTTTACGATGACGTGTTCGCAGTGATGACGGAAGGTCCGGCCGGAATGTGACGGATTGACCGACGGGCGGCCGCTCGCAACCCCAGACGCGAGTCGCGCGTCTTATGCAGCATGGCCTGCGCGCTCTTTTGCTCGACGCTCGAAACCACGGTGGGAACGCTGCAGCTGGCGGTAGACGCCGAGGGCGATTTGGTGGAAATTCTGCTTCCGAATCGCAAATCCTCAGCATCAACGACCGCACCGTCCACGGCGGCCGCGCGCGGAATGGAGATCGCGTGCGAACAGCTGCGTGAGTACTTCCGGGGAACGCGCCGCGCGTTCGACCTACGCCTGAAACCGGCGGGATCGCCATTCGAGCAGCAAGTCTGGGCAAAACTGCTCGGCGTGCCGTACGGCGTGACGACCTCCTACGGCGCGATCGCCGTCGAGTTGGGGCTCTCCAACGGCGCCCGCGCGGTCGGCCGGGCAAACGGCTCGAATCCGATTCCGATCGTCATCCCGTGCCATCGGGTCATCGGCTCAGATGGAAGTTTGACCGGCTACGGCGGCGGACTGCCGCTCAAGCGCGCGCTGCTCGAACTCGAGGGCGCGATCGCGCCGCCCGAACCGCTTCTTTTCGCGAGCTTATAAGGGCCCGACAGACTCCTTAGGATAAGCGCGAGCGGTCGTCGAGCACGGCGGCTGCGATGCGCTCCTCCGGCAAACCCAACTCGCCCAAAACCGTCTCCGCAAAACGATATGCGCCCTCGGCCTCCGGCACCAAGACGTCGTGCGCTCCGGCATCGCGCAACGTGCGGACGTCGCGAACGCGCTGCGCGCGAGCGATGATGCGCGCGCCGCTTTGGTGCGAAAGCCGCCGGGCAAGCGCGGCGTTTGCGGCGCTGTCGGGAATCGTCGAGAGCACGGCGCGGATCGAAGGGACCATCGCGCGCTCGACGACGCGCGGGTCGGCTCCGTCGCCGTACTGCGCGTGGGCGCCTTCGCGCAACGCTAGGTGCACCAGATCGATGTCGGTCTCGATTACCGCAAACGAGATGCCGGCGCGCTTACAGATCGAGCCGACGGTTCGCCCGACGCGCCCGTATCCGAGGATGAGCACGTCGGGGGCTCCTGCGAAGGGGCGTACTTCTGCCTGTGTGTTCGAGTCGAGCGCGCGCAGACGGGTGCCGAACAGCCGCGTCGCGATCGCCGCAAAGAGAATCGAAAACAGCGTGACGCCGATGGCGGTCGCGTACTCGGCGGAGTCCAAGCGCTTTGCAGCGAGGCTCGCCTTCGCGAGGACGACGTTGAACTCGCCGAGCGGCAGCAACGCAATGCCGAGCGCGATCGAGGTGCCCAGCGGCTGACGGACGAGCCGGCTCAAGAAGCTCCAGCCGGCGACTCGAAGCAACGCGAAGGCGGCACCGACGACGAGGATCGCGGGCCAGTGCAGCGCAACGGCGCGCACGTCGACGAACGTGCCGATCGAGACGAAGAAAACCAGGATGAAAAACTCGCGGAAGGGTGCGACGATCGATTCGACCATTCGGCTCCCCGCGGCTTCGGAGATCACGGCGCCGGCGATGAACGCACCGAACTCGAACGAGAGTCCGGCGATATGGCCGAGCCACGCCGCGGCCAGCGCGACGGCCGTGCAAAACGCAATCATCGCACCGGCCGGTGCGCGGCGTAAAAACGCAATCACGACGCGCCGCAAAAGCGTCCCGCCGACGACGAGGGCGACGACCACGAAGAGCGCCGCTTTCACCAACGGAAGCACGATGCCGGCGGGCGTCAACTCCGCCGCCGGACTGATCGTAACGACGAGGATCAGGACGGCGATCAGATCCTGCGCGACGAGCAGCGCGACCGCGGCGTGCCCCGGCCGTTTGTCGAGCAAGCCGAAGATCTTGAGCAACGCGACGCCGATCGCCGTGCTCGACAGCGCGAACGTCAAACCGAACGTGATCGGGTGAACGAAACCGAAGAGCCGCCCAAGCCCCGCGGCAGCTAGGCTGAAAAGAACCATCAGCACGACGTTTCCGATCATCGGGATCGGGCCGACCGCGCTGAGTTCCGAAATCGAAAAGTCCAGGCCCAGGCTGAAGAGCAGCAGGATCAGCCCCAACTCGCTCAAGCCCCCAAGCGAACCCGTGCTCGCCGGAGTGCCGAGGGCAAACGGGCCGATCGCGATCCCCGCGATCACGTATCCGAGAATCGGCGTGATGCCGAGCCGGCGCGCCAGGCCGCCGAGAATGCTCGCGGCAACCAGCGCGGCCGTCAGGTCGGTAAGGAATCGGGTAGTCGCGTCCTCCGGCACGATCGCCCGCTAGGAAAGCGCCACGCTCGGCGGCGCGACGTCGCCCCGTTGTGCGGCGATCGGCCGAACGAGGTTCACGAGCTCGCGAAGATACTCTCCAGGCTGCTCGAGCATGCTCATGTGCGCCGATTCCAAAAACGTCACAAATCTCTTGTGCGGCGCGCGAACGCGAGCAAACCACCGATTCACGACCGACCACGACGTCTCGTAATCGTGCTTTCCCTGAAAAATAAAGAGCGGGCACTGTAGTTCGTCGACGGATTCGAAGTTCGTGCGCTCGACGACTCCAAGCAAATGGTCGAGCGAGAAGAGGCTGCCCTTATCGGTGAGCTTGACGTCCCGGTCCGTGTAGTCGGGGGAAAATTTCCAGCAGTCCGCGTCGAAGTCGAAGCTGCGCCGGCGATACGCCAAGCCGCCGTAATAGATCACCCAGGTGCGCTGCGCGCCGATGCGGTCGACGGTCAGCGTCCCCAGCGGTCCGGGATAGGGCGCGAGCGCCTCCAACTCGAGCACCGCCTTGGCATTTCGTTCGGCGCGCGCTTGCGCCAGCGCGAACTCGTAGCCTTCGGCCTCGGAGCGCTGCGTGTCGATCATCTGCCCGGTGCCGATGTAGGCGTGCAGTTGGCCCGGGTTGCGGCGTGCCAGCTCCATGCCGAGAAACGAGCCCCACGAGTGCCCCAAGACAAAGAGCTTGCGCTTGTTGAGGTGCTCGAGCAGATACGTCACGACGTATTGCGCGTCGGCGATCATCCGCTGCGCCGTCATCGTCGGCGCGATCGCTGCAGGATCGTTTGAAGCGTAGGTCTTTCCGGCGCCGCGCTGATCCCACTGAGCGACGGTGAAGTAGTCCTCCCACGGCGTCTGAAAAGTCCACGCTTCCGGCATCGTCGGCGAACCCGGTCCGCCGTGCAGATAGAGCAGTACCGGGTTGCGGCGATCGCGTCCGCGGATCGAGATCCACTGCGTGCAGCCGTCGACGTCGAGGCTTTGCAGCTCTTCAATTCCATGCGCCGAGACGATTTTTTGGTTTTGCGCGATGACCCGCCGGACGTCGTTTGCGGAGTACGTGTGAGGTTGTGGACTGCTCTGCGCGCTCGGCGCCGCGGTCTGCGCCGCCGCTCGGGCGGCCGCCGGCGCGAGCAGCGGCGACCAGGCCGCCTGTAAGAAGGCTTCGCGTTTCATCTGCATGCCCGGGCCGATTCGTTCGAGCGGCCTTCAGGCCCGCTGCGCGCCGGTTGCGTCGTAGGGGCGTAACTCCTCGGGGTGATCGCGGAGGTAGTTTAGTAGGTGCCGGCGAGCCTCGACGCCGCGAACGCCGTCGGCCAGCGGCCCGCACAGTACCGGAATCGATGGCGCGATACCGGCTACTTTTCCATAAATTTCTCGCCAGCGTTTCTTCACCGTCGGAACGGAGATGTGAGTTATCGACGCGATCGTTTCGTCGGTGCGGCCGTCGAGCGCTAAGACCAATAGGCGCTGCTCGTGCCGGCGAAATCCGAAGACCGGGGGCGCGTACAGGGAAAAAATTAGCGTGAGCGCGTAGCTCGGACTGCTGATTGCATCCTCGCGGCGCGCCATCCAGACACAGGGTGCCCGATCGAACGGGATGCGCGCCTCCTTCAGCTGGTCGTTCGAATAGGTTCCGACGCGAAAGTTCAGCGTCTCTCCCCATTTCTCTCCGTCGCGCTGCTCGTTGTGGGGAAATATCTCCGCGGTATAGCTGCGCAGATTCCAGCCTCGGAAGACTCTGCGCGACGACTCGTAATCTGCCGCATAGACGCGCTCGTCCGGAAGACCGCCGCTGAGAATGCCACCGTAATACGCAACGACGAGATTCAGGCCGCTGCCCGCGTTGGCGCGTGCGATTTCGTCAGCAGCTAGGAACGGACGCTCGCCGCGCTCCCAGTCCGACAGCATCTGCTGGGCGATTTTGGGCTGCGCGCAACGGTGGTAGGCGTCGGCCCGCTCGTCCGAAACAAAGACCGAGACTCCAAAGTGGATGATCGTCTTGCCCGCCCGATCGAACGCGATCGCGGCAATGCCGCTTCCCTCTGTAACGATCTCGCTCCACATCGAGGCCAGCGCGCCGTGCGACTCCGGAGCGCACAAGAACGGCGAAGCGAGATGGGAGACGCAGCGTTCGATGTCGGCCATCTCGATGTCGCGAAGATCAAAGTCCAAGTTGCCTCACGTATACCAAAAGATACTTCCGCAGAGACGAGCGATCGTTATAGTTACGTTAGGTGACGTGCGAATCGGTCGCAGCGGAGGCTCGCAATCGTACGATGTTTCGAGCGTTCCGCGAGTGCCGCGCATCGCCCTGTACCACGCCACGCGAGGACTTCGACAAATGGATATCTCCGCAACGAAAAAACAGCTGCCCTCCGACTCCAAGGACGCTCCGCTCGGCCCCGGCAGCACCCACGACCAGGCTACCGCGGCCGAACAGCTCGCCGCTGCGGCGCAGAGCGCCATCGCCGCAAAAGCCGCGTCGCTGGGAGCCGCGTTCACCGGCGCTGCCACGTCGAGCGTCGTTCCCTATGCAATGTCCGACGCCGACTCGGATTTTCAGCAATCATTCGAAAACTGCACGATCTACTGGTCGCCCGCAACCGGCGCGCACGAAATACACGGCGACATTCGGGTAAAGTATCTCGAACGGGACTGGGGACTCGGTCTACCGGTCACCGATGAGTCCGGAACGCCGGATCTCGTCGGTCGCTACAACCATTTTGCAAACGACGGTTCGATCTACTATACGCCGAATACCGGGCCGAAGGTGGTGCAGGGCGCGGTTCGCGACTACTGGGCATCGCAGGGTTGGGAGCGCAGCATGCTCGGTTATCCGGTCCGAGATTGCTTCACGCCGGGCGACGGCGAGCTTGCCGGCGACTTTCAAAACGGCGTGATCTGGATTGGGTCGGTCGATGGAGCTCCGCGCGGATATTCGGATGCAGCCGTGGCGCCGATCACCAGCGATCAACTTCAAAACATCGTTTGGCACCAGTTCGATGCGCAACTGCACAAGAGCCCACGGAACGTGGGGCTTCACCCCGATAAATCGCTCGACGGCGTCACCGATTACGCCTGGGGACTAGACCAGAGCGTCAACCGCGGGGTCATGATGACCCTCAACGGGTTTCACGACAACGGGCTGCTTCCCGACACGGACTTTAGCGCGCATATCACGGTCGATCTCGCCGTGCCCAACGATCTAAGCCGCGGGCCGAACGACGACTACGTTCTTGGAGCGAAGGTGATTAATCGCGGCGTGCAGGCCAGCGGCATCGACTCTAGCGACGTCGCTTCGGGTATTAGCAGTGCGATCGACTCGTTTGCGAACATCAGCGTTGCGACGATTAGCGCGGATGCACCGTTGCTCAGCCTCAAGACGCTCTCCGACGGCTCGGCCAGATTATTCTTTTCTCCCACGATCGCCGGCCGGCTCGCCGTCCTCAAAGCAAACTCCGAGATCGCGGATCTCGCCGCGGGCGACTAGGGCAAAAAGGGTGCCAGCGGCGCCAAAAGGGTGCGGGCGTCTCGCGACCAAAGCCTGTTTCCGATATGAAAATGCTCGTATTGCTTGGCTTTTTCTTTGGGGCAGCGGCCGCGGCAAACGCGCAGCCGGCGCCGTCCGGCACACCGCGGCCCGCACCGCTGATCCACCACGCCGTCTCTTCGAACGCCGCCGCGCAGGCCGCGTTCGATCGCGGCTTGCTGGACTACTACGCCTATAATCCGGAAGCCGCAGAACACGAGTTCTACACGGCAGCCGATCTCGACCCGAAGATGGCGATGGCATATTGGGGCATTGCGCTGAGCAATGCCCCAAACTTAAACGTTCCCGCGACCGATGGCCGCCAAGCGCAAGCGCAAGCTGCGATCGAGCACGCGAAATCGCTCGAAGCCAACGCATCGGCGGAAGACCGACGGTTGATCGATGCCGCAGCCGCGCGCTTTGACGACGAAACAAAGGCTTCTCCCGGCGCGTTGCTCGCTAACTATCGAGACGCGTTAAAGCGCATCGCGGCTGCTTATCCGGGCGACCCCGACGCGGCGGCGCTCTATGCCGAGGCGGCGCTCTACGCGGCGGTGGGCGACGTAACGCTCAATCGGGAAGGATGGAGCGCGGCGAAGCGCGCGGCGTACCTCAAAGGCATTGCCGCGCTCCTTCCATATTTTCAGGCGAGCCTCGTAAAGTTCCCCACGCACGTCGGGCTGCTTCACTTCTACATACATACCGCGCAGTTCGTAAAGCAATCGCCGGCGGCGGTCGGGGCGGCGACTACGCTCGCGGCATTCGACTTCCCGTCGGAAGACTCGCATTTGACGCATATGCCCGGTCACACGTTCTTCGACGTCGGAATGTATAACGAGGCGCTCGACGTCGGTCAGCGTTCGGTGGCGATGGACTACGCTGCCTTCGATTGCTGCCACCCTGGTTACTATAGCGCTCCCCGCTACTACCACACGCACAACGTCTCGTTCTTACTCTATGCGATGACGCAGACCGGCCACCAGGCCGACGCAGTGGCGGTCGCGCGGCGCGCCGATAATCCGGTGATGATCGCTCGGTCGCTCGTCGCGGTGGGAGACTGGCGCGGCGTTCTCGATGTCTCGATTCCGAAAGGCGTCCCTGGCCCGACGCCGTCTTTCATCCGCGCCCTCGCGTTTGCCAAACTCGCAGACGTTTCCAAGGCGCGGTCGACGCTCGCTGCGATGCCGGCGGCGCCCGTGGCGTCTCCTTCGCGCGTCGCGATCGAAGACTCGATGCGCCACTTGGTTCTCGCGCAGATCGCGCTAGACGAAAGCGACGAAGCCGCGGCGCTAAAGCTGTTGACGCAAGCCTCGGCCGACGCAACCCGGGGCGACGCCCGCGGCGTCGAGATGCCGACGCTCTATTACTACTCGCCGCACATGGCGCTGGCACAACTGGCGCTGAAAATGGGGAACACGGCGGTGGCGCGCGCGGCGCTCAACGCCGAGCTCTCCGCTAGCCCACACTCGAGCGTGGCAACCAAAGCGCTGACGCAGCTCGGAGCCTCGCAATGAGCTCCGCGAATCCGGGGCTCGTACCGATCGCCGGAACGGAGCGCCCGATCTGGCCCGGCGCGAGCCCCGTCACCGAAGCAATGGACGGCGACGTCTGGCTGACGGCGTGGCTGCGACCGCGCCCGGGCTGCGAGCTCGACGTCGCCAAGGCCAGCGCGCTCGGCGAAATCTCGCCTTTGAAACGCACCTACGCCGACCGCGCTTCGCTCACGCAGGCAACCGACGCCGATGCGCGCGATGTCGACGTGCTCCGCGGTTATTGTGCGGCGCACGGCATCGAGATCATCGCGCAGCACTGGCGATCGGTCGTGATGAGCGGCCCAATCGCCAAGTTCGTCGAGACCTTCGGCGCCACCGCGGGGATCTACGAACTC
>DATAQH010000150.1:0-8428 GCA_036264815.1 Candidatus Cybelea sp. | reverse complement strand
GATGCTAGACTACGACTCTAGTCATCTTTTTCCTTCCGTCCTGGGATAAGGCTACTGCGTTCCGATCGTCTGATTGGCGTTGGTGAGCAGGTAGATTTTGTCGGCGTGAGCCTGCCCGAGTGCCTTGCGGTCGTAGATGATCCCGACGTACTGGCCGGCCTTGATCTTGCCCATCTGGTACGTCGTCTTACCGTCGGCCGAAAAGACCTGATCGAACTTCGGCACGAGCAGGAAGCTCATCGTCTGTTTCGTCTTCGGATTCTGGGCTTTGATGTTGTTCGACGACACGTGCACGACGATGCCGTAGAAGGTCGAGGTTCCGGCGGCCGAGACGGCCTGCGGGAGCGTGGCGAGCAGCGAGATCGCAATCGCGGCGACGGCCGCTCGGAGTAGGAACGGATGATTTCTCATGTTCGCTCATGTACCCGCAGGCCGGGCGGTCTATGCCTTGCTATCGCCGAAGCCGGGCTCGCTATGGACGCGACACTCTTCGCCGACGGGGGCTCCCGCGGCAACCCTGGTCCGGCTGCGGGGGCAGCCGTCCTGCTCGATCCCGACGGGGAGACGATCGAAGAGATCCACGAGTACCTCGGCATCGCGACCAACAACGTCGCCGAATGGACCGGCCTGCTGCTTGGTTTGCAGGCCGCCCGTCAGCGCGGCATCCGCCGGTTGGCGGTGCGCCTCGACTCGGAGCTGGTCGTCAAGCAGCTGCGCGGCGAGTACCGCGTCAAGAATGCCGGCCTGCTGCCCCTCTACCAGCGCGCGCGGGCACTGGTGCGCGGCTTCGAGCTGATCGACATCAAGCACGTGCCGCGCAAGCAGAACGCGGCGGCCGACCGGCTCGTCAACCTCGCGCTCGATCTACAGGCCGCGGCGGCTTCGGAGGCGTGATGCGGCGCTTTCCAATCGGCATCCTGATCGTCGTCTTGGCCATCATCTTCATTATCTTGGGCTGGCGCATCTACGGACCCGGTGAGATGGGGCGTTTCGGCCCCGCGATTCACGCGCAGAAAGCGCCGAGCGAACTCTACGCGCGGCTGCTGATCCGGTATGAAAAGCCGCCGATCGCCGAGGAAGAGTACGACACGTCGGATGTCGAGGGCGTCTCCACATTTTCGTACCGGATACGCGGCTACGACGGGCGCGAGATCTCCGTCAAGGCGCCGTCGGCGAAAGTCTACGACGTCAGCTTCTTTTTTGGCCGCCTCGTTCAGGACGGGATCTGGCAGCTCGACGACAAGGCCCCGCGCCCCAATGCGAACGCGCACTATACCGTCTACGTTAAGCAGGTGGTGGACTACAAGCACGGCGAGCGCACGGTGACCTTTACCGATCCGCACTACTGGGCGACCAAGAGCGGCCAGTTCTACTCGATCGATCTCTCGAAGGGCGTTCCCAAAGATCTCGTGCACATGCAGAGCACCCAAGTCGCCGATCAGCGCTACGAGCAGATCATCAAGGATTTCCTTGATTTCGGGCCCGACGAGTTCCGCGCGAACATCGCCAAAGCGCAGGCACGGATTCGCGGCACCAACGGTTGAGCGTGCGGCGGCGCTGGATCATCTGCGGGATCGCGATCCTCGCCGTGCTGGCCGCCGGCGCGTATGCGGCCGACCAAGTCCTCGAGAGCCCGGGCAGTCAGGTCTTCGGTAAGACGTTCGTCAGCGGGCCGAAGAACCAGCGGGTGATCGCGCTTACCTATGACGACGGGCCGAATCCGCCGTACACCGACGAGCTGCTCTCGGTGTTGCGCGACGAGCACGTGCACGCAACGTTTTTCGTGGTCGGGCGCGCGGTGGCGGCCTATCCTGCGGTCGTGCGCCGCGAGGTCCGCGACGGCAACGCGATCGGAAATCATACCTGGAGCCACGGGCACCTGCTGCTCTACGGAAGCGATAGCCTTCGCCGGACGCTCGAGCGCACGGATCGCGCGATCTACGCAGCCACCGGGGTGCATACCCGCATCATGCGGCCGCCGTTTGGGGCCCGCGACTGGCTCGTCCTCGGCGAGGTGCGCAGACTTGGGTACACGCCGGTGATGTGGTCGGTGCCCTTGGCCAACGATTGGGAGTACCCGCCGGCGCGAGTGATCGCGTCGCGCGTGCTGCGCTACGCGGGCGACGGCGCGATCATCGATCTGCACGACGGCAACCGCGGGATCGTCTGCAGCGCGTCGCGCACCGGGCGGCGCCTCTGCGACCGCAGCGCCGACGTCGAGGCAACGCGCCTGATCGTCGAGACCCTCAAGCGCGAGGGCTATCAGTTCGTGACGATACCCGAGCTTTTGCGGCTCCAAGGACACCGCGTGAAGGCGCCTACGCGTACAGCCTCCCATGAAGCCGAATGAAGCCATCGCGATGCAGGTGCGCCGGATCGTGATGCGTCCAGTGCAGCACCGGCAGGCGCCCCGGATCGTGCACCAGCTCGCCCGCCACTTCGACGCGGTCGCCGGCCTTCACCGGGCAGCGCGGCGCGATGTCGACGTTGTCGACGACCTCGACGTTGCCGGAGCCGCTCGCGACGTCGAAGGCCTCGTGCATGCAGTGCGTCCGCGAGCCGTAGAAGAAGCGCGGCGCCGAACAAACCGTTCCCGAAATATCGACCCACATCGCCGTCCCTATCACGCGCGCGCCGCCGCGCGGCAAGGCCGCGGCTCGCGGTGAGAACGATACGCACGGCGCGCCTGCGGCTCGTTCCGGTCACCGTCGAGAACGCCGGGATCCTGTGGGAAGTGCTGCAAGAGCCCGATCTGCGCGACTATCAGGATCTGCCCAACGTCAACCGCGCGCAGTTTCTGCGCGCCGTCGGTCAGCGGCCGACGCGCTTTGGGCCCGGCACGAGCGGGCGCTTCGAGTGGCTCGTGCAGTTCGCCGAAGGGCAGAGCGAGGCGCTGGGCTGGGTCTCGCTGCGCGTTCAGGAAAACGACCGCACGAGCGCAGAGATCGGTTACAGCGTCGTGCGCACTTATCGCGGCCGCGGCATTGCGACCGAAGCGGTCGAAGCGCTTATCGAGGAAGGCTTCAGCCGCGCCCGGCTGCGCCGCATTCGCGCGTACTGTCTACCCGAGAATCAGTCCTCGCGCGCGGTACTGCGGCGCGCCGGCTTCAGCGGCGACGGGACGCTGCCGCGTGGGGCGACGGTGCAAGGCAGACCCGTCGACGTGCTGGCGCACACCTTGGAGCGCGAAGAATGGGCGGCCGTCAAGCCGAGCCGGAGGGCCACTCAATCGTAATTCCGGCTTCGTGGAAGCCGGCGTAGCGGCGCTCGAGCGCGCCCTGCAGATAGGCGAGCAACGGCTCGCGCACAACCGCGACGGCGATCCGCTCGCGCACCTCACTTAACGCCACCCACTCCACACCCACCACGTGCTCCCGCGGTGTCATCCTGAGCTTGTCGAAGGACTGCTCGTCGAAGGACTGCTCGTCGAACGAGACGTGAAACGCCGCGTTGAGGAAATGGCGCTCGCCATCGTAGCTCTCGCTGACGTAGGCCAGCTCGCCGGCGTGCACGTGCAGCTGCGTCTCCTCGAAGAACTCGCGCACGACGGTCTCGACGAGCAGCTCGCCGGACTGCTGCCGTCCTCCCGGAAGATTCCATAACGGCTGCGGCTGGTTCGGATAGTGCGACGCGACGAGCAAAAGCCGGCCGTCTCGGATCGCGATGCCGGTTGCGAGGTGGATCGTCGTCACAGCATCTCCTCGATGACGTCGAGCGTACGCGTCGCGGTCTGCTCCCAGGTAAACGACGCGGCGCGCGGCGGCCCGCGCCGGCGCAAGCCCTGCGCGAACTCCGCATCGCCGGCAACTCGCAGGATCGCCGCCGCCAGCTCTTCGGGCGCGTCGGGCGCGACGTAATACGCCGCGTCGCCGCCGGCCTCCGGAATCGACGCGGCGCTCGAGGCGACGACCGGCGCGCCGTAGCTCATCGCCTCGAGCACGGGTAGGCCGAAGCCTTCGTAGCGCGAGGGAAAGGCCAGCAGGGCGCAGGCGCGATAGAGCGCGGCGAGCGTTGCCTCGTCGACGTGGCCGAGCTCGACCACCGTAACGCCCGGCGGCACCTCGAACTCGCCGTGCAACTGCGAGGTCGCGACGAGCGTGAGATCGGAACGCTCGCGCGCGGCGCGCTCCATCGCGCACAGCAGCGTATCAAAGCCCTTGCGCCGTTCGGCCGCGCCGACGTACAGGACGAACGGTGCGAGCGCGTCGACGTCGAGCGCGACCGGTTCGGCCGGGCGCGGCGGACGGACGCCCAGCGGAATCGGCGTGAGCCGCTCGGGCGCGATGCGAAGTTCGCGCGCGAGTTCGCGCTGAGCGAAGTAGGAATCGGTGATCAGCGCCCGGCAGCGCTGCGCCGCGGCTTCGAAAATGCTCTGCGTCGCCGGCGCGTAATCGGGCACGACGAAGTTCGATGCATCGTGCAGCGTCGCGGCGGCGGGCAGCGCGAAGTTCGTCCAGCTGCAGCCGTTGAAGGGAAACCAGAGCGCGGTTAAGCCCGCCCGTCGGTGCAGCGCGCGAGAAACGACGCGATACCGCCGCCCTTCAACCTCCCGCAAGTAGCGGTCGCGGACCGTCCAGCTGTGCCACTCCGGAACGATCAGCGTGACCTCGACGCGCGCGCGCTCGCGCTCCCACCAGACGCGCAGAATTTCGCGCAGGTAGCGGCCGATGCCGCGCCGGTCTCCGGGAAGATTCCAGGCGTCGACCCCGAGCCGAATCACGCGACGAGCGAATGAAAGAGCGCGGCATGCTGCTGCGCGCTGCGATCCCAACTAAACTGCTCGGCGCGCTGCAGCCCCGCCGCGCGCAAGCGCGCGCGCAGATCGTCGTCGGAGACGATGCGCCGCAGCGCGGCGGCCCAGGCGGCCGCGTCGTCGGGGGGCGCGTAGAGCGTGGCGTCGCCGCCGACCTCCGGCAACGAGCTCGCGTGCGAGGCGACGACCGGCGTGCCGCAGGCCATCGCTTCAAGCATCGGCATGCCGAACGTCTCGTGGTACGACGCCATCGCTAGCGCGGTCGCGCCCCGATAGCAGGCGCGCAGCGCTTCGCTGCCGCCGGCGATCAGATCGTCGCCGAGGTTGCCGATATGCTGCACGCCCGGCAGTTGCGGCGCGCGCGGCCCGGCGACGGCGAGCAGCGGTGCGTCGCTGCCGCTCCAGGCCGCCCGATAGGCCTCGTAGAGCAAGTCGAAGTTCTTGCGCGGTTCGCCGATCGGATCGCCGATGAAGAGGAGGTAGCGCTGCCCTTGCAGCGCGGCAGGCAGCGGCTGCGGTTCGCCGGGCGAGAACGCCGGTTCGACACCGTGCGGAATGATCTCGATGCGCTCGAGCGGTACCGCGAGCAGCTCGTGCACTTCGTCGCGGCCGAAGCGCGAGACGGCGACCACGCGCACGGCGTGGCGGGCGGAACGCAGAAACGGCACCTGCGCCTGCTCGCGGCGCTGTGGGTCGGCGGCCGGGTAGCGAAACGGCACCGCGTCGTGGATCGTGGCGACCGAGGGTTGCGGCGAAGAGAAGAAGGTGCCGTTGGCGGGGTGCCACACGAGATCGGCGTTTTGCGGCACCTGGCCGCGGACGTTGAAGTTCTCGTTGCCCAGCGCGCGCGCGTACGCCGCGCGCCGGCGCGGCGCGAAGAAGCCGTCGGCGAGCAGCGTCAGCTCGAGGTCGTCGCGCAGCACGAGACGCCGCAGGATCGCTCGCGCGTATCGCCCGATGCCGCGCGTATCCTCGGCGATGACGCGCGCGTCGACGGCCAGGCGCAGAGGCGGCATCACGCCCGCTTCGCGTACCCGGCGGAAACTCCGCCGCCGCACGCGAAGCGCGCAGCGATGGATCCGCCGCCCGGCGTTGCCGCGCATTTAATTCTCGGCCCGCGCGAAGAGCCGTTCTTGAGCGCGATGCTCGCGTCGATCGCGGGCGCCGCGGGAATGCTGATCGTCAACGACAACGCTGCGGAGCCGTCGCCGCACGCCGAAACGCTTGCGGCAAGCGATTTTTGGCGGCAAGGGCGAATGGTCGTCGACCGCACGCCGTTTACGACCTTCGCGCAGGCGCGCAACGTTTGTCTGCGGCTGCACGAACAGCACAATGCGGGCGATTGGGTCGCGTTCGTCGACGCCGACGAGGTGCACGGTCCGCAAGTCGCGCGCATCGCTGCGCGCCTCGGTGCGGTGCCCGCGGAGTACGATTTCGTCGACGGGTACACGTGGCATTTCTTCGGGTCGTTCGATTACTACACGTCGATCGAGCGGCGCATGATGTTCTTTCGCTTCAAGCCCGAGCTGCGCTGGGAAGGCGCCGTGCACGAGCAGCTGATCGGCCTGAGCGGTAAACGCGTCGCGCTGCCCTACGTCTACGCCCACTACGGTCATACGCTGGCGCCGCGGCGCCACGCAGAGAAGGGTCGCCTGTACTCCTCCCTTGGGGCGCCGGGCCAAGTTCTGGAGGAGGCCGAACTGGATGGGTTCGATGTCGTGCGCTACTTCCGGCCGGTCTACCCGCGGCTGCTCCGATTCCGGGCCGAGCACCCGCCGGCGGAGCGCGCGGTCTTGGCCCGCTTGGGGCCGGAATTACGCGAAAATCACGAGATTACGGGGCAGGTCGTTCGCGGCCAGCCGCTCGTTACTAAAGCTCGGAACCTCGTCCGCCGATGTAATTATGAGATACGGTGGCGGGGTCGATTCTTCGAATCGCTTAGTAGACGCCTGGTGGCGTCATAGGCGGCACTACGTTACGACTGGTTGCATGTATGATTGCGAAAAGATATACTGAACTTCCAGAGGAGGGCCCTCTGGTTCAGTGAACGCGAAATTGCCCCGACTGGGGCCATCTATCGTGCGGAGAGCACGGCTCGAAGAGTGGCTGGGCCGCTTCACGGGCGTGCCAGTGCGCTTCCTCGTAGCTCCGCCCGGATTCGGCAAGACGATGGCGCTGGTCAGCTACATGCGGTACCGCGCCAACAACGGCTACTACGCCGTCGTCGGCGCCAAGTTCACCGCCGAAGCCGTCTGGGCCGCCGTCGCCGGTGCGCTCGAAAGCGGTTTGATGCTCGACTCACACCAAGCCGCGATCGAAGCCCTCGCCAAACGCGTGCCGATGGAACTCGCCCTCGACTGCGCCGATATTCCGTCGCCCGAGGGTCTCGAGGCGATCACCCGGCTGATCGAAGATTTGCCCGAGGGCGCGACGCTGCTGATCGCCTGTCGATCCCGCGCGGCCTTCCAGGTCGGGCGTTTGGTCGCGCAGGGCATCGCCTCGCTGTGCGACGCCGAGCGGCTCGCCTTCGACGCCTCGGGCGTGCGGCATCTCGCCGAAACCTACGGCGTACCCTTCGCGCACTCCGACGTGCTGCGATTGCTCGAGGTTACCGACGGATGGCCGCACGTCGTCAGCAGCGCGCTGCGAAAGGCCGCCGAAGACAGCTGCAGCCTCGCGCAGGCCTTCGATAACTGGCGTCTGCGCCACGGCCATCTCTTCAATGAATTCATCGCCGACGCGCTTAAGTTCGTCACCGAGAAGGACGCCGATCTCGTCTTCAAACTGATGAGCGGATCGTATCTCGAGGATCGCCAGCAGCTGCAAGCGCTCGAAGAGCACGGGCTCTTCGTGGTGCACACGCCCGACGGCTACCGGCCGTTGCGCGCGCTCTCGCGCAGCCGTCTTTACGATCGGTACGGCCGGCGCGTGCAGGCGGCGACGCCGATGCAGGTTCGGCTCTTCGGCTGGTTCCGCGCCGAAATCGATCGCCGGCCGATCGAATGGGTGCGCCGGCGCGATCGTCAGATCTTCAAGTATCTCGCGCTGCAGCCGGGGGGAAGCGTCTCGCGCGCCGAGCTCGGGAAACTCTTTTGGCCCGATGCCGAAAAGCATCTGGTCGCCCAGAGCCTGCGCACGGCGTGTTCCAACATTCGCAAAGCGATCGCGCAGCTCGTCGGCTTCGATCGCGTGGAGGCGTACTTCCGGGCCGGCGACGATCTCGCGCTCGATCTCGATAACGTGATCATCGACGTCAACGGCTTCATGGCGCACGCCAACGACGGCGACGAGCAGTACGATCGCGGCGAGGTCCGAGCGGCGTACGCGCACTATCGCAGCGCCGGGCGGCTCTATCGCGGGAATCTGCTGCTGGGCGACGTGCACGAAGTATGGGTCGGGCCGTTGGCCGGCAGCCTCGAGCAGCGGCACGTGACCGTGCTCGAGCGGCTCTCGGAGATCGCCGCGGAACTCGATTACCAGCCGACAACCGAAACAGAACTGCCGATCGCCTCGGGCTCCTAGCTCCGTTGCGCAGGTCATGGCTCGCCGCCGGCATCGTCGTCGCGACGCTGTTGGCATTGGCCGCCCAGACGAGCATCGTCACGCGGACCGGCTTCTTTGCGGGTGATTTTCGCGCGTTCTACTGCGCGGCGCGGGTCGCGTCGCACGGGGCGG
>DATAQH010000117.1:0-5278 GCA_036264815.1 Candidatus Cybelea sp. | reverse complement strand
TCTACGATACCTACCGGCAGAGCGGCTGGCTGGTCTTCGGCGGGACCTCGGTAGCGACGCCGATCATTGCATCGGTCTACGCCCTGGCCGGGACCTCCGCGAACAACAACGATACCTATCTGTACGGGCACGCCGCGAGTCTCAATGACGTCACCAGCGGCAGCGACGGCAGCTGCGGCGCGCCCCTGTGCACCGCCGGAAAAGGTTGGGACGGCCCGACTGGTTTGGGTACGCCAAACGGGATCGGCGCCTTTTAGGAGACTTCTAACGTTGTAAGACCGCCGCGACGGGTACAAAGCGAATGTTATGAAATTCTACGCAGGAATGACTTCGCTAGTCGCGGCGGTGCTGCTCATCGGCGGTGCTTCCATTGCCCCAGTCGCGGCTCAGGATTACGGCGCGGGCGTACCCGCGTACACCACGTGGCAGCCCGACTGGGACGTGTATAAATACGATAAGCGGCACGTCATGTTGGGTACCGTAACCGGCTTCACGCCGTACCGTTTGACCGTGCTCCGCCACAACGGCGTAGTGCAAACGGTCGATCTCAAGCACGGCACGATCATCTATCCGACCGGCGGAACGCCGGCCCAGGGCGAACGCGTTTCGCTCGTCGGCTATTACAGTAACGGCACCTTCGTCGTCAATCGGGTAATCTTGCATCCTTAGCACGGCGGTAGCGTCTGCGCCACCCGTTCTCGCACGGGTGGCGCAGCGATTCGCGCAGACATCCCGCGGGATCGTCGCTTTCCGCCTTCACCGCGTGTTCGACGTGCACGCCGGCTTCTCCAAGCGGCACGAGGATCTCGTTCTTTCCGGCATCTATCAGGATGGCAGAGTCGTCCGGGTGCGCGTCAACAGCTACACGATCGATGGCCGGCCCGTCGACATGCAGCAGCAGGCCGCGCTCGCGCAAGAATATCAAAATCCGAAGCCTGGCGAAACGTTCGCGCCGCCGTTCGATGCGCGCAATGCCGGGGACTACTCGTACGAGGAGCAAGCGCCAGGCACGATCGCATTCACGTCCGCGCTGCGCGACGCGGCGCACGGTAACGGGACCTTTACCTACGACGAAACGAACAGCGTGGTGGCCTATACGTATCAACCCAACGTCTTGCCGCCGCATGCAACCTGGGGGGAGATCGCCGACCGGCGGGCCGAAGTGCTGCCGAACTACTGGACCGTCACGCAAGAGACGCAAAACTACAAAGGTAGCTACGGGCCCTTCCCGGGCGCCGGAACCGTACAGATCGACTTCACCGGTTTCCGCCGGTTTCCCAACCTCCGAAGCGCGCTCGCCGCGCTCTAACGCGCTCTCGGGAAGGCTTTGCGCCGCGCCCGGAAAACCGTCAGCACCGGAGGAGTAAAGTATGCCCGATTTTCTCAAGACGTTGTTCGTGAACCCGCCCACCTTCGAAGGCTTCGACGGCGGCGCCGGGTCGCGCTATCAATGTCGCCGCGAGGTGCGGTCGTTCTGGTATCCGACGTGGCTGGCGCAGCCGGCCGCGATGGTGCCGGGAAGCAAACTCATCGACGCGCCGCCCGACGGTTTGAGCGTCGATCAGGTGGCACCGCTGGCAAAGGACTACGAGCGGATCATCCTCCACACCAGCACCCCTTCGTTTAACAACGACGCCCGCTTCGCGGCGCGCGTCAAGGAAGAGAACCCCAACGCAATCGTCGGCATGGTCGGCGCGCACGTCGGCGTGCTTCCCGAGCTGTCGCTCAAGCTGGCCCCGGCGGTCGACTGGGTTTGCGTCGGCGAGTTCGACTATACGTGCCTCGACGTCGCTTCGGGCAAGCCGCTGAGCGAGATCGACGGCTTGGCCTACCGTAAGAACGGCGAGATCGTACGCACGGCGGAGCGGCCGATCATCACCGACATGGAAGCGTTTCCTTCGGTGCTCGACGTCTATCGCCGCGATCTGACGATCCCGAACTATTTCAATGGTTACCTGCGGCATCCGTACCTCTCGCTCTACACGGGCCGCGGCTGCAAATCGAAGTGCACGTTCTGCCTCTGGCCGCAGACGATCGGCGGCCACCTCTACCGTGTGCGCAGCGTCGAGAGCGTCGCGGCGGAGATGGCCCGCGCGAAGCAGCTCTTCCCCGAGGTCAAAGAATACTTCTTCGACGACGACACGCTGACCGACAATATTTCGCGCGTCGAAGAGGTGGCTCGGAAGCTCGGCCCGCTCGGGATGACGTGGTCGTGCAACGCCAAACCCAACGTGCCGCGCGCAACCCTCGAAGTGATGAAGGAAAACGGTCTGCGTCTGCTGCTCGTCGGCTACGAATCGGGCAATCAGCAGGTGCTCAACAACATGAAGAAAGGCACCCGCCTCGACATCATCCGGCGTTTCGCCAAAGACTGCCGCGAGCTGGGCATCAAGGTGCACGGAACGTTCATCCTGGGAATGCCCGGCGAGACGGCCGAGACGATCCATGAAACGATCGACTTCGCCTGCGAGATGGATCCCGAGACGCTCCAGGTCTCGCTGGCCGCGCCCTATCCCGGAACCTATCTCTACAAGCAGGCGCAGGAGAACGGCTGGCTCGAGCAGACCGAAGAACTCGTCAACACGCACGGCGTGCAGCACGCAGCGCTCAACTATCCAGGCCTAACGTCGACGATGATGTTCGAATCGGTCGACGAGTTCTACCGGCGGTTCTACTTCCGTCCGCGCAAGATGTTCTCGCTGCTCGGCGGGATGATCGGCGACCGCCACGTGATGAAGCGCCGCCTGCGCGAAGGCAAAGAGTTCTTCCAGTTCCTGCGCGATCGCAAGCGCGAGGAACGAGAAGCCGAACGTCAGCGCGTGGCCGTCACGACGTAAGCCCGGCTGCGGCGCCGCCCTTCGGCAGGGCGGCCGCTATTGGAGCGTCAACGCCGAAACGCTGTAAGGCGCAAGCGTGAGCGGGATCGTCGCGCCGACTTTGCCGAGGCTTTTGTTCGCCGGTCCCACCCATTGGTCGTTCTTCGACTTGTCGTATTGCGTTTTGCCGTAGACGGAGAGCGTTGCGCTGAAGCTGCTCTTACCGGAGTTACTCACGCGCGTCTCCACTCGGATCGGTTTGAGCGCATTGTTGAAGAGCACGAGCGCGTAACCGCTTGAGACCGAAAACCCGTACGCGCGGACGTTCGTGCCGAGCGATTTCGGCAAGCTAACGGTGCGCACGTGAGAGCCCGCAGGTACCTTGTTCGCGAACAGCGTCATCACGCGCGCGGTCGGGAAGGGCGTGCCGCCCGGGATCTTCGGTGTATCGCCGCAGTATTCATAAGCGTTCGGGAGGCCGTCGGAGAAGAGCGTCTCCGTTCCGAAGTGCTGCCACCCGTAAAGCTTCTTCGAGTAGTCTCCACTCTCGTCGCATTGCCCGTAGGCGAGCCACCAGGTGGCCATCGGAACGCCTGCCTCTTCGAGCGTCCCGAGCATCTGCCCTAAGAAGAGACCGTTGACGATCGAGACGGACTGTTTGCCCTCGTTGCCGGCGTCGTTGTTGAACTCTCCGAGGTAGATCGGGACGTTTTTGGAGACGCCGGCGTCATCCATCTGTTTGCGGAGCCCGCGAAGGTCGGTCGCGAAATTGTCGACGTCGACCCCGAGCAGCCGTTGGTCGTTATCGACGTTGTACTCCGGATAGTAGTGCAGCTCGACGAAATCGAATGGCTGCGCTTTGCTCAGGACCACGTCGTTCCAGGCCGTGTCGTCTGGCGTATCGACGACGATGCCGAGCTTCGCGCTCGAATCCGCTTTCTTTACTGCGGGGTAAAAGCCGGTGCGTACCGCGTCGGAATAGGTCGCCGGATCGTGCGGTTTTGCGTGCAGGTCGTATTCCCACGAACCGTAGACCTCGTTGCCGACCGTCCAGTAGGGAACGCGATCGGCGTGTTTCTTCGCGTAGGCGACCCATGCCGCGGCCTCGCTCGGCTCGCCTCCGCCGTCGCACGCGCGATTGCTGCCGTAGTTAAGGGTGATCGCCACGTCGAGGTCTAACGGACGTGCCGCGTGGTGCATCAGGTTGTCGAAGGTCGCTCCCGGCGTGATGTAGCCATCGCCGTTGCAAAGCGAGCCGCCGTTCTCCCAGTGGTAAGCGTCGGATTCGGAGCCGCCGGGAAAGCGCACGAGCTTCAGACCGGCCTTCCGCAGCGACGGATTGACGAACGGCTGACGGAAGTTCCACCACGTGCCGACCGACGCGCCGTAAACGTCGGCGGAGACGGTAGGTCCACTCGATCTCGCGTCGAGATCGATCAGGGGCGTCGCGGCGCCGCGGGCGGACCCGTCGAAAGCGGGCTCGGACGGCGTTGTGGGTATCGTTCGAGTGGCCGTGCAGGAGGCCGCAACGACCAGAAAGAGCGCACAGCAGAGGACCGGACGATGGCTCATCCCCTAAGTATAGCGCAGCAGATTGACCGAACGTACGTTCGCATGATAGAGTTCGTAGCGTGAGCAGGTGGGGGAGCCTCGGGTGAGCTGGCTTTCGCGGCTTCGCACCTCCCTCGGCCGTGCCCGCGAGGTTTTTTCGGCCGTCGCCCGCCTCGGTTCGCCTCAGCGGCCCATATCGCCCGAGTTTTGGGACGAGTTGGAAGAGACGCTGATCATGGCCGACTTTGGCGTGCCGACGACCGCGAAGATCGTCACGGGCCTGCAGACCGTTGCGAAGCAGGAAGAGTGGAAGACGACCGACCAAGCCGTGGCGCGCTTCCGCAAAGACGTCGAGCGTTTCCTCACGCTGCATCACGCCGAACTCCAACTCGACCGCCTGCCTGCCGTGTTGTTGATCGTCGGCGTCAACGGGAGCGGCAAGACGACGACGATCGGTAAGCTCGCGACCCGCCTGCAGAAAGAGCGCAAACGCGTGCTGCTGATTGCCGCGGACACCTTTCGAGCCGCCGCTGCCGAGCAGCTCGCCGTCTGGGCCGAGCGCAGCCGCGCGAGCGTCGTTCGCGGCGCTGAAGGCGCCGATCCGGCTTCGGTGGTCTTTGACGGACTGCGCGCGGCCAAAGCGCGCAACGCCGACGTGATCATCGTCGACACCGCCGGCCGCTTGCAGACGAAGACCAACCTGATGGAAGAGCTCAAAAAGATGCGGCGCGTCATCGAGCGCGAGACGGGCGGGCCGCCCGCCGAAACGCTGCTCGTCGTCGACGGCACGAGCGGTCAGAACGCGATCTCGCAGGCGAAGCTCTTCAACGAAACGACCCAGCTGACGGGGATCGTCGTCACCAAGCTCGATTCGACCGCGAAAGGCGGCGTGCTCGTCGCGATCGTCGACG
>DATAQH010000006.1:0-4534 GCA_036264815.1 Candidatus Cybelea sp. | reverse complement strand
TTTGATGACCGAGGCGCTGCGGGTGGGACAGGCCATGCGCGTCGTCGGCGACGTCGACGTCGAAGCACGGATCGAGTACGCGGCGCGGCTCGACAACGTCAAGACGTCGATGCTGCAGGATTTCGAGCACCACCGGCCGCTCGAAATCGATCCGATTCTGGGCGCCGTCCGCGAGCTGGGCGAACGTGCCGGCGTCGCGACGCCCAACGTCGCGCGCGCCTACGCCGAGATTGTCGAACTGGCAGGCGCGAGCCGATGATCTCCGAGCGTCCCCCGAGCCTCGACATTGCCGCCCTCGATGGCGTCGGCCCAAAAACGGCCTCGCTGCTGCGCGAGCTCGGCGTCGATACGGCGCAAGCACTCTTGGATTATCTGCCGTTTCGCTACGAGGATCTGCGCTTTCCCACGCCCGCGCTTCGTCTAGGAGACGGTGCTGGAGAGGAAAACGCCGTCGGGCGCGTCGTCGCCGTTAAAGAAAAGCGCGTGCGCGGCCTCGAGATCGTCGAGCTGCAGCTGCGCGACGACGCGGGTGATTCGTTTGCGGCGAAATGGATCGGCCGAAATCGTTATGTGGTCGGCAGGTTTCACGAAGGAATGCGGCTCTTCGTTCGCGGACGCGTCGAGCGGACGTTCTCGGGGCCGGTCGTCAACGTTTCCCAGCACGGAGTACTCGGTGAAGACGAACGCTATCGCGGCGAGCTCGTGCCGGTCTATCGCGCCAGCAAGGATCTTGCGAGCCGCAAGATCGCGATGGTGGTGAAGAAGAACCTCGCACGCATGCTCGATCTCGCGGCGGCCGACGTCGTACCGCCCGCGATCGCTCGGCGTCGAGGGTATGGCCCGGTCCGTAATGCCTACCGCTCGATTCACGCACCGCAGACTCCGGAAGAGGCGGCAGGCGCGCGCGAGCATTTCATCTTCGCGGAGTTTCTTGCGCTCGCGACGGCCGCCCAACTGCGCCGCGCCGAACGTGAAAGCGATCACGACGCGCGTCCGCTCGAAGTGCCGGCCGATCTTCTCAGACGCATCGAGGAACAGCTTCCCTTCGCTTTGACCGGCGCGCAGCGCCGCGTTATCGAGGAGATCTGGAACGACCTGCGACGCGACGTACCGATGAATCGGCTCTTGCAGGGGGACGTCGGCAGCGGGAAGACGCTGGTCGCGGCGGCGGCGATCTTGGCGGCGGCGGAAAACGGATTGCAGTCGGCGTTGATGGCCCCGACCGAACTGCTGGCATGGCAGCATGCCGGCAAACTCTCACCGCTGCTCTTGCCCTTCGGCCTCGGCGTTGAGGCGGTCTTCGGCAGCCAGAACGCGCGTTCGCGGAAGGCGGCGCTGGAGAAACTCGCAAGCGGTCAGGCCGCCCTCGCGATCGGAACGCACGCGCTGCTGACCGAAGGCGTGGATTTCGATCGCCTCGGCCTGGTGATCATCGACGAGCAGCATCGCTTTGGGGTGGAGCAGCGGGCACGTCTGCGCGGCAAAGGCGCTTCGCCGCACACGCTGCACATGACGGCGACCCCGATCCCGCGCACGCTCGCGCAATCCGTCTACGCCGATCTCGATCTCTCGTTGCTCGACGAACTTCCGCCGGGACGCACGCCGATCGAAACCTTCGCCGTTCGCGTGAGCCGGTTGAGTAAAGTCTACGATTTCGTCCGCGAGAACGTGACCGCCGGACACCAGGCCTATATCGTCGCTCCGGCGATCGAAGAAGGCGAGCGGGCGTTGACCAGCGCGGTCGCCGAAGCGGAACGCTTGCGCAGCGACGTCTTCGGGGATCTCCGTCTCGGCTTGCTCCACGGGCGGCTTGCGGCGCGAGAGAAAGAGGAGATCATGGGCCGCTTCGTTCGCGGAGAGCTCGACGTGCTCGTCTCCACGACCGTCGTCGAGGTGGGCGTCGACGTGGCCAATGCGACGGCGATGGTTGTGCTCGACGCGCACCGTTACGGGCTCGCGCAGCTTCATCAGCTGCGCGGTCGCGTCGGCAGGGGCCCGGCGCAATCGTTTTGCATCCTCGTCTACCCCGACGAGAGCGGCGAGCGCGAGCGGCTCGAGATCCTCACCGGCTCCAACGACGGATTTGAGATCGCCGATGAAGATCTGCGGCTGCGCGGCCCAGGGCATCTCTCCGGCACGATTCAATCCGGGGGCGCCGACTTGCGATTTGGCGATCTCCTGCGCGATATCGAGGTCTACCGCGCGGCAAAAACCGCAGCACAGGAGATCGTCGCCCACGATCCCGGACTCGCGAGCGCCGAGCACGCGGGGCTGCGCGAGATGCTCGCCGCGCAGCCGAGTACGCGCGCGCTCCTGCTCTCCTCGTGAGGGTTCCGCAGCCTCGGCGCGAATAGCGCCGTCCATGCAGAGCTCCTTCAGGCAAAGGCTTTTTTTCGCCGCGGCGGCGGCTATTGGTTTATTCGCGGCGCTGGGTACGAGCGCGCGCTGCGAGTCCAACGACGTCGGACGAGCGACCCTCGCCAACGGCCTGCGCGTTGTCGTCGTGCGCAACACGCTGGCCCCCGTCGTTACCGCGGTGCTCAACTACGAAACGGGCTCGGACGAACAGTGGATACCCGGGCTCGCGCACGCGACCGAGCACATGATGTTTCGCGGGAGCACAACGCTCTCGTCCTCGGCTTTGATGGAGTCGATCGGCATTACCGGCGGCGATCTCGACGCGGATACGACGAGCACGGTGACGCAGTACTTTTTTACCGTTCCGTCGGCCTACCTCGACATCGCACTGCGCGCCGAACGCTCGCGCGCCACCGGCCTCTTGATGTCGCAGGCGCTCTGGAATCAGGAGCGCGGCGCGATCACGCAAGAGGTTCAACAGGATAACAGCAACGCGTTCTACCGTCTTTTCGTCAAGATGCAGAATCGCATCATCGGCGGGACGCCGTATGCGAAGAACACGTTGGGCACGGTCGCCGATTTCGCTCACAACGTCAACAGCACGCAGCTTTTGAAGTTCTATAAGGAATGGTATCACCCGAACAACGCGGTCTACGTCATCACGGGCAACGTTGACCCGCAGCAGACGATCGCACGCGTGCGCGACCTGTTCGGCGACGTGCCGCCGGCGAAGCTGCCGGCACGCGCCCCGGTGCGGCTCGCACCGCTTCGTGCGGCGCTCTACCGCGACACGTCGGACCAAGCATTTACCGGCGTCGCGTTCGGCTATCGCTTTCCGGGCCTCACCAGTCCGGATTACGCTGCGGGCCAGATCCTCGGCGACGTCTTGACGAGCCAACGCAGTATCTTCGGCGGACTTCCCTTTACTGGTAAGGCGCTCGGAACGCAGTTCTTCACGCAAGACTATCCCAAAGTTTCGGTTGGCGTGGCGTTTGCCGCCGTTCCGGTAACCGTTCCACCACAGACGATCGCGGACGAGATGCGGACGATCCTCGAAAACTACAAGAAGACTGGGATTCCGGCCGACCTAGTCGAGGCCGCCAAACTCCGCGAGATTTCACAGCTCGAGTTCGCCGGTAATTCGATCGAGGGACAAGCGTTTGAGTGGAGTCAAGCGATCGCCGTTCAGGGACTCTCTTCGCCGGACGACACGATCGCGCAGTTCGAGCGGATCACGCCGGCGGACGTGGACAACGTGCTGCGCAAGTACGTCGATAACCGCAATGCCGTCGTCCTTTACGCCGTTCCCAAAAACAGCGGCATGACGAGCGCCGGCGGCGAGATGGCCAAGGAGAACAATCAGATTCCGCCCACCACGCACGAGCCGCTGCCGGACTGGGCGCAACGGATCCTGCAAAACCTTTCCGTGCCCGAGCAGACGATCTCACCGACGGACATGACGCTTTCGAATGGGATGCGCTTGATCGTGCAGCCGGAGAAGAACACGCGAACGGTCGTCGTCTCCGGCAGTATCGACAGCAATCCGGCGGTCCAGGAGCCGCCCGGTCAAGAAGGCATCCGCGACGTTACCGATTCCCTCTTTCCCTACGGAACGAGTACCTACGATCGCATCGGCCTTCAGACGGAGCTCGATAAGATCGCGGCCTCGGCGACCGCCGGCAGCGATTTCGGCGTCAACGTCCTCTCATCGCACTTCGAGCGCGGCGTCCAACTGCTCGCCGATGAGGAACTGCATCCGGCGATGCAGGACGCGGACTTCAAGGTCGTTCAGAGTCAGATGGTGGGCGGACTCACCGGAGAGATGACCTCACCGGACCACCTCACGCAAGTCGCGCTCAACAAGGCGCTTTACCCGGCAGGCGATCCCGCTCAGCGCTTCGCGACGCCCAAGAGCGTCTCGAGTCTGACATTGGCCGACGTCAAGCAATGGTAC
This sequence comes from Candidatus Cybelea sp., assembly GCA_036264815.1. Classification (GTDB taxonomy): domain Bacteria; phylum Vulcanimicrobiota; class Vulcanimicrobiia; order Vulcanimicrobiales; family Vulcanimicrobiaceae; genus Cybelea. The sequence continues at coordinate 222 of DATAQH010000006.1, read as the reverse complement.
TCGGCGGCCTATCGGCCGGACATGGCGACGGTGGTCGTCATCGGCGATACGACCCCGGAGATCGCGCGAGCGCTCTTCGAGCGATATTTCGGCACATGGAAGGCGGTTGGGCCCAAGCCGAACGTCGAGTTCCCCGCCGCCCCGCCGAGCGCTCCGGCGCAAGTCCTCGTTCCCGCGACTGGGCGCGTACAGTCGTCGGTCCGCCTGGTCGAGACGCTCGGG
>DATAQH010000388.1:0-7025 GCA_036264815.1 Candidatus Cybelea sp. | reverse complement strand
CCACCGCGAGGTTACCCGTGGTCGGGTCGACGGCGCAACCGTGGGGGTTGTTATAATAATCATCGAGCGTCGCGATGGGCTGCGTTACTCCGTGCGCGTACTCGAGAATTTCGTATCCAACCACGAAAACGTCGCCCGCCGCGTCCGAGCATAAGGCTCCAACAGCTCCTCCGATATTCCCCACGAGGCGTCCACCGGGATACGTGTAAACGGAGATCTGTTCGCCGCTGGCGACGTAGAGCAAATCGTCGCTTTTCGCTTCAGGCCGCATCCACGACTTGCTGCCAGCGGCGCGCGGGGTGGTTGCTGAAGTCTGCAGCGACGGACCCTGAGCCTGCGGAACGCTGCAGCCCGACACCAACGCCAAGGCCGCGCAGGGTAGTACGCAGCGGCTAGGACTAAAAATCGTCACTTGTGTTGCTCCTACGGCACCTGGAGAGGCATGGTCGCGATTTCGTGTCTCGCGGAGGTTCGACCCATGCCAGTCGCAGCGGTTCGGATGCGGGGCAAAACTCGAGATCATCGAGTGGTAGTGGACGAAACCTTCGGCATGCTAGGATAGCCTGGTGATCGGCGTTCGAAGTTGGGTGACGGCGGCGGCGGTTTTTGCCGCGGCGATACTGATCTGGAGCCTGGTCGCAGGCGCGATGTCGGCGCTGCTGCTGCTCTTTACCGCCGTTCTGCTCTCGGCCGGCCTTCAGCCGTTTGTCGACCGAATGGCGAAGCGAATGCCCTTTGGCGCTGCGGTCGGGATCGCGTTCGGCGCGCTGATCGTCGTCGTCGTGGTGCTAGGCTTCCTGCTCGTGCAGCCGGTCGGCGTCGAGCTCGCCAAACTGATCGCCGCGATTCCGGGTTACGCGGCGTCGCTGCAAGATCAGCTCAGCGTGCTGCAGCGCTACATCGAAAACGATAAAATCGCGCACCAAGTTGCGGGGCTGCTCGCGAACAGCGCCGGGGCGGCGGTCAGCACGATCGGGCCGCAGCTGCTGGGCGGCTCGCGGCTGATCGTCGGCTCGATCGGCGACGGCGCGCTGATCCTGCTGCTTGCGATCGGATGGATGCTCTCGGCTGCCGAGCTGGAGCGCTTCGTGCTCAGCTTGATTCCAGCGGGAGTGCGGGACGACTGGCGCGATACGCTCTCCGATATCGGCGCGCGGTTAAGCGCCTACGTGCGCGGCGTCGTTCTCAACGGGACGATCGTGGGCGTCGTGATCGGGATCGCGCTCGCGATCCTGGGCGTGCCGTACGCGCTGCTGCTGGCGTTTATCGGTGCGATCTTCCAGGCGATTCCGATGGTCGGCGCGGTGATCTCCGGACCGATCATCCTTTTGGTGGTGCTGGCGACCAGCGGATGGGAAAAGATGCTGATCGTGCTCGCGATCTTCACCGTCGTGCAGGTGCTCGATCAGAACATCCTCTCGCCGATCATCTTCGGCTCGCGCGTGCAGCTGAGCTTTCTGCTGGTGATTCTGGCGACGATCGTCGGCGGGACGCTGTTAGGGATACCGGGCGCGTTTTTGGCCGTGCCGGCCGCCGCGGTGCTGCAGGTCGTCATCGTTCGCATTATTGCGCCGGCGATTCGGCGCGCGAGCCCCTAGATGGAATACCTGATTTTTCAGGCAAATCCGCTGCTCTTTGCGGCGCTGTTGTTCGTTGTTATGGGGCTCTCGATCGAGCTGCCGTACAAACTGCTGAGCGTTCCTAACGTGGACAAGCGGCGCACCGATGCCTTCAACGTCGTGCAGGCCGGCCTGCTGACGCTGACCTCCTTTGTGATTGGGTTGTCGTTCGCGCAAGCGTCGGGGCGTTTCGACCTCCGTCGAGAACTGGTCGTGAAGGAGGCCAACGCGATCGGGACGACCTGGCTGCGCGCGGGCCAGCTGCCCTCGCGGGAATCCACCGAATTTCGGCGCGTCCTGACCGCGTATACGCTGGCGCGGCTGACGGCCTACGAGACGCCGAACGATCCGAATCTCACGAACTCGACCCTCGCGCAGAGCGACGACGATCAGAGCGAGCTGTGGCAGATTGCGTCGGCAGCGCTGCGCAAAAGTCCCAGCAATCAGGGGTATTCGCTGCTTCTGCAAAGCCTTAACGATACGATCGACGTTTCGGCCGAACAGCTCCAGGCGTTGACCACCCACGTCCCGACCGCGGTCCTCGTGCTCACGATGCTGCTCGTCGTGGTCAGCGCGCTCTCGCTGGGGCTCCGCTTCGGGCTCAATAAGTCGCGGCCGCCCGGGCTGACGATCGCCTTCGCGATCGCCTACGTGCTCGTCGTCAATATGATGATCGACTATGACCGGCCGCAGACGGGCTTCGTCAAGGTCAACCTCAACCCGTTGCGCGTGCAGCTCGAAACGATGCAGCAGCCGCGCTAGCGTATCAGGAAGACGATGTAGAGCAGCGCCATGATCGAATCGGCGCCCACGGCGACGAGGGTCGGCGGCCGTTTGCGCAACGGCCCCGCGATGACGAGCCCTGCAAGAACGAGCTTTTCGATCGTGCCGACAACCATCACCGGGACGCGGATCTCGGGATGGTAGGCCGCGTAGATCAGTAGTCCGCCGACGAGGCCGATCAGAAGGCTCCAATGCCGCCCGAGCAAGAGCGTTGCGGCGTCGCTCGCGTCGATGCCGAACAGCATCGCGAGCGTGTTGCGCGGCATCAGGAGCCCCATACCGGCCGATAGCGTGATGATGCCGGTGATAAGAAGAACGGGCGCGAGATACGTCTCCACCTGCGTTGCGTATTGCATCCGCGGCAGGGAGCGACCTCTCGGCGGATTCCCTCACTCGTAGTGAGAAACTCCCGGCAATGACGACCCAGCCGAACGGACAGCCCGATGCATTACCCTCCTGGAACGAGGGTGACGCGAAGAAGTCGATCGTCGATTTCGTGCGGCGCACGACGAGCGAAGGCAGCCCCCAGTTCGTGCCGGTGCGCGAACGCATCGCGCTTTTCGATAACGACGGCACGCTTTGGGTGGAGCAGCCGATGTATACGCAGCTCGCGTTCGTGCTCGACGACGTCAAGCGCCTCGCGCCCGCGCATCCGGAATGGCAGACCAACGAGCCCTTCAGATCGGTGCTCGAAGACGATATGGCGGGGGTCGCGGCGTCGGGCACGATCGGTGTCATGAAGCTGCTCGGGGCGACGCAGACCGGCATGTCGACGGCCGACTTCTCGAAAGCGGTGACCGACTGGATCGAATCGGCGCGCCATCCGCGCTTCAAGCGCCCGTATACCGAGTGCGTCTACCAGCCGATGCTCGAGCTGATGCGATACCTACGCGCCAACGACTTTAAGACGTACATCGTCACCGGCGGGGGCACCGAGTTCGTGCGGCCTTGGGCGCCGCAAACGTACGGCGTTCCGGTGGAACAGATCGTCGGCAGCTCGCTCAAGACGACCTTTGAGATGCGCGACGGCAAGCCGGTGCTGATCCGCACGCCGGAGATTTACCTGATGGACGACGGACTCGGCAAGCCCGTGGGCATCCACCAGTTCATCGGCACGCAGCCGATCGCGGCCTTCGGCAACTCCGACGGCGACTTGCAGATGCTCGAGTGGACGGCGGTGGGCGATGGCGCGCGACTGCTGCTGATCGTCCATCACACCGATGCCGAGCGCGAGTACGCCTACGATACACACTCGCCGTTCGGGCGGCTCGACAAAGCGCTGCAGACGGCAAAAGCGCGCGGCTGGACCGTCGTCGACATGAAGCGCGATTGGAAGACGATCTTCCCCGACTCCGCTAACGATGCCGTGTGACCGCCCGGGGACGCCGGATAGCGAGAGGGAAGCGGGATGGCCGAGTGAAGGCTATCCCGCTTTTTTGTTATGGGTGAGGGTTCGTTGGCTCGAAGATGCCGGACTCCACGATGTTGCCGGGAGTCAGGCCGTTGCTGAAACTATACCGGAACGTGAGGCTGGTCGGCGTGTACCTATACACGTCGACAGCGCCGCTGGTGTAGTCACCTGCGGCCAGCCGTGTGCCGGCGCCATTAAGGTTGCCGAAGAACGATTGTCCTTTAAGTGGGAAGGGGCCGCCGACCAGCGCGCAGGCCGGGTTGCAGCCGCTATAGACGTAGAGCTCGTTGCTGAAGGCATCAAATGAGCCCAAGTTGCCCTGCGAATCGATGAAGAGTCCGCCGTACGAAGCGTTTAGGGTACCGGTCGCGACCTGTCCAGGTCCGGTGCAGCCCTGCCAGTAGATTAGAACGAAGCCGGGATGCACGAGATTGAACTCGCTCGTTCCCGCCGACATCCAGCAGTCGCCATTCGTGGCAAGCGCGACGCCCGCCCCATACCCGGTGATCGCCGAGCTCGTGACGGGTGCTCCGCAGCTTAGCGTCGCGTACGAGCACACGACGACATCGCCGACGTGCGAACTGTAGTTGGCGATCTCGCCGACGAGGATATTGTTTTTGGTCGCGTCGAGGACGACGTCGGCATCACCCGGCTGGCCGGTCGTGTCGGGAATCGATGCCAGCAGGGTACCGCAGACGGGCGGCCCGCTATAGACGTTGATCTCCGACGCGCCGCCGAAGACGCCGGGAGCGATGAGGTGGCCTTTCCGGTCGGCGGCGATGCCGTTGAAGTTCGTTCCGCCGGGGATGCTGCAGATCGGCGGGGCGTTATCATTGTTGGGCTTCGGAGCCCAGCCCAAGATGTCGGTGCCGGAGAATTCAGCGGCGTAATAACCGCCTCTTTGCATGTCTGGATTGACGATGCGGTGACTGCCGGGCTGCAGCCGCTTTACACCGTCCCGTGGCGTCCACGCTGGGGCAAGACTGATCGCGTTACCGTCAAGAGCGTGGAGGCCGGATGCAGTAGCTCCACCGGCAATGGCTGCTGGGGCTCCGGAACCGTCCGCGGAACAAGCGACGAGCGGTCCGATGAGGGCGGTACAAACCACTAAAAAACACAAACGCATTGGATATTAATCCTCCTAAGGAATGCGTAGTGGGAGCACGTAGTGGAAGTGTCTAGTAGAAATGCTAAAAATTCAAACCAGCGAGGACGCGATAGTCGGCCGGAGCTTATGCACACCGAGCCTGCTGGCCGGAGTTGTAATATTATCGCGACAACGATGACTTAGGCCTGCTCGTAAGCCAAGTACAATCGCGCACGCACGCACGTCGCGTCTGTTATCGCGTAGCACCTTCGCTCTCTGGCCGACCCTCAGCTTTATCGAGGGAAGGCGCCTGCCGTGCTATCCTTAAAGCACCTGGGCGAGCTGTCGTAAAGAACCAAACGCGGCTACGTTCGCTCGCAGGTGACAATGAGATCGTAGGGTTGACCACCCTCCGCGCCGCGCGCGTGTATGGTCCATCGTTTGGAACTCACCATTGTAATGATGTTCGTAGTGTTCGACAGCGTTTTACCGTCGTTGAGCTTGCCGGTGTAGGTGATGCCGTCGACTGATGTTTGCGATTCGGTCGCGCCGTTAGAGTCGGCGCTGACCGTCCAGTAGCGATGTGCCGCAACGTTGTAGCCGAAGTAGGTATCCTCTGAGCCTTGCGCAGAATACAGGTGTCCGTGCAGCGTGTCTCCCGGCGCTAACAGATACTCGGCAGAGTACGCGCTAGTGCCTGCCTTGCAGCTCCACTTACCCTTGAGTAAATAGTTGTATAAGTTCATCTTCCCGGTGAGCGCGGTGGACGCGGCGTTTGCGGGGACGGTCGCTACGAACAGCGATACGAAGAAGGCAGCGGCTGCAGAACGAACGTTCATGAGTCCTCCACTTAGCGGGTATCGCGGGATCGAATAACGATTCGTGGGGCAGGTAGACGTTTCCCGGCATCGGCACCCGACGCATTGCGGCGTTCGTCACCAACATGACCGTCTCGGCTCGCCGAAAACGCGGAAAAGCACCGGAATCGCCCCGTGGCGGCGCGAACGAGGACGGGCATACGGCCTGAGCGCGAGGATAGGTTGCGACCACCGCGTCAAGACGTGCCATTGGTCGCTAACGACCGTTCATGTTCGTCTAGAGGATTAACGCAATGACCAGGCATCCAAAGCGCGCTCTTTTCAGGATTTCATTGATCGCCGCGTTCACACTCGGCGCGCTGTGTTACTACAGTGCAGCCGCCGCGGTTGGAGCAAACAGCAACGCCGTAGTACACGCGCCCCCATCGCAGGATGGTTCTCACGATTTCGATTTTCTCTTTGGTACTTGGCTCGTGCACAATCGCCGACTAGAGAAGCTACCATCGGGCGTGTACAAATGGGAGCAATTTGATGCCACCGACAAATACTGGCCGTTGGCCGGTGGCCTCGGAAACGAAGACGTTTTTCGCACGGACCATTTTAAAAAGGGGTTCGTCGGCATGACCATCCGACTATACGACCCAACAACGGGCGCGTGGAAACTCTACTGGATCAATAATTTGAACTCGCACGGGGATGCCGGGGTGCCAAATGTGGGAAGATTCCACGGAAACGTTGGCATCTTTGATGAACGCCTGACCTACCATGGCAAGCCGGCCATCGATCGCTACATCTGGACCAACTTCGGAAAAGGCGCAAAGGTTGGGGCGCACTTCGAAGAGTCTATTTCTCAGGACGGCGGGAAGACTTGGAAGGTCCTCTACACGGCTGATTTGATTCGAACCAGTTCATAGAACGCTGCGAAAGCGTAGCTCCGAAGTAGCCCGCGACGATCGCAACCCGCCGCCGCTGCGAGCGACGATATTCACTATTCACTGCCAACTGAATCTGACGACGCCGTTGCCGGTCGCGCCTCTCCAGCCCTGCCACATCTGGACCTCGGTAGCGCTCGACTCAACGTAGGAAGATCCGCCGCCACCGCCGCCTCCGCCGGCAGGCCAAAAACTGCCGTAACTCGCATAGCCCGAACCGCCGCCGCCACCACCGCCGGCGCCGTAGTATCCCGCGCCCCCGCCGCCGCCATTCCCGCCGTTGCCACACGAAGAACCACAGTTGCTATCGCCGCCGGCGCCGCCATTTCCCAGCGATCCGTTAATTCCGGTCGCACCGCAACCGGCCCAGCAGCC
>DATAQH010000361.1:0-2155 GCA_036264815.1 Candidatus Cybelea sp. | reverse complement strand
GCTGCTTCGAACGTTCCAAGTGAAGCTGGGAACCCGTGGAGCATGCCCTCCCAGACGTCGAGTCGCACGTCGACCCCGGCCTCCGCGGCGTGTTGCGCGAGGCGCACCGAATCGTCGAGGAGCACTTCATCATCGCCGACGTAGATGCGGATCGGCGGAAAGCCGGCGAGATCGTTCGCGAGCGGTGAGAATGGAAGCGATGGATCGGCACTTCCGTGATACATGGCGATGAGTTCGCGCGCCTGCTCTTTCGTAAACAAGACGTCCGCGGCATCGCGCGACTCCCAGCTTGCGCCGGAAAGCGATAAGTCGGTTATGGGCGAGAGCAAAACGACGCCTCTCGGGCGGCCTTTGAACCCGTCGCGCGCGACCCACCCCGCCAACTCGAGCGCGAGTTCGCCGCCTGCCGAGTCGCCGGCGACGACGACGTCTCCCAATCCCCGATCGAACAAACCTCGATATGCGGCGCGCGCGTCTTCCACCGCAGCCGGGTACGGATGCTCCGGCGCCAGCCGATAGTCCGGAATGAACGCCGCAGCGCCGCTGCGCCCGGCGAAGTGTCCGATGAGGCTGCTGTACGCATCGGCCGAGCCGCCGACGAACCAGCCGCCGTGAAGCCACAGTATCGTGCGTTCGCTCGGATGGGCAGGGCGGCACCAGATGCCGGGAACCCCGCCGACCGTGTCGGGTGCGTACTCGACGTCCTTTGCCGCCGGCGTCCTCCGTAGAATCGCATCAAATGCCGGACGCGAATCGAGACCGCGCACCTTACCTTTGAGCGGAGCGAGAACGGATCTCAACCGGGATCTCGCTTGTGCGTCCGCAGCACTCAAATGGTGAACGACGACGTTTGCGTTCAACCGACGGTTCCCGGGAGCGCGGGCTTGGCTGCGAAAATAGGCGCAAAAAGGGCGCGGTATCGCAGCCCGATCAACAGCCAAAGAACCGTGCCTAGGATTGGGAGCGGCAACAGCATCGGCGACGTCGCGAGATGAAAGGCAAAGCTGTTATAGAGAAATGCTGCCGTCATGATGAGTGCGACCGGAACGAAGCGATTGCTCAGATAGAATATGCCCATGAGCGCTTGCGCGAAGCCGACGAAGAGCATCCAGTGGCTCGCAAACAGCGCGTGATTCACGATCCCGGCCATGCCCGGCTGAGGCGGCGGCGACGCGAAGATAAACGGCACGAGGCCGGCGGCGAAAAACATGAGCCCTAGCAGAATGCGGGCGATGGTCGATGCGATGATCATGATGTGAACCTCTTGCTGGCTCTAGAGAATCGGGTGTTAGGCGCGAGCCGCCGAAGCTCGATGAGCTCGGAGACCATTTCACGAAAGGCAACCAGGCAGGCTGGCCCGAGATGCCCCGTGACGCGAATCGAGTTGAGATTTGCCCCGTGGCTTTGCACGACGCCATTCTCATCCGGCAGCTGGTGAAGCCGCATCGCCGGAAGTTAGTGAGCCAGGAGGCGAAGTTCTCGCGCGCGCTTGACGGCTTCGGTGCGGTTGGCGGCGCCCAGCTTCGAATAGATGTTCCGGACGTGAGTATTCACGGTATTCACGGAGACGTAAAGCTCTCGGGCGATATTCGGCCGCGAGAGGTTGGTCGGAAGATAGCGCAGCACGCGCAGCTCGGTAGCGCTGAGCTCGCCCGCGGCCGGGATCGCGTGGCCGTTGTTGCGTGGAGACAGGCCGGCGAGGACGTCGCCGATTTCGAGCAGCAGCGCCGCATGCGCCGTCATATGGCGAGGAAGCTTCGCAAGCACCTTGCTCGCTCCCGTCATTGCAAACGGCCAAAGCAGCCGCTCGCCCTCAGCCAGCGTCAGCGCCTTCTCGAGCGCGGCGATCGTCTCGCGCTCGTTCCCCAGCATCAGATGGGCGCGGGCGGCGAGAAGCAACGCCTCGATAAGCACGAAATCGTGGATGAGCGGCAGGCGTCCCGCGAGGACGTCGCACAGTTCGTCAAGCGCCGCCTGCGGTTCACCCGACTCGACGGCGACCGCGGCGGCGGCGTTGCGAATTTCGGCGCGGGCGGCGCGGGGCTGCGGAACGGCTGCCAGCGACGCGCGGGCCTGATCGAGCAACCCCAAGCGCGCTTTAGTGACGATCGCCCACGACGTAGCTTGCGCTGCGAGGACGTGCTCCCCGAGCATG
>DATAQH010000340.1:0-2113 GCA_036264815.1 Candidatus Cybelea sp. | reverse complement strand
CACGACACGACCAACCAGCCGCGCGGGTTTGCCTATGTCGCCGGCATTCTCGACCCGAACACGCGAGTAAGCGCCATGCTGTTTGCATCGCGTAATGCGTACCAGATCCCAAATATCCCGAACCTCACACCCGGCCTCGGGCTTACCGTCAATGGCGTCACCGATTTCCCCTCGGCCGCTTTCAACCAGAACCAGAGTCAAATCAATGCTTTCGAGATTTTTACGTTGCAGAAGCGTGCTGGGCCAGTCGATTTCCAGATCGCGGTGTTCAACCGCTATAGCAGCGTGAATTTCACTGGCGGAGACCCGCTCGGGCCTATCCTCTACACCGGCATCGGCCAAGACGCCTACCGCCGCAACGTCGCCACCGGTACCCAAGGCGATGGCAGCTGGAAGATTTCTCCCGAGCACACCTTGCGCAGCGGCTTTTACATCCAGGGGGAGCGCTCGGTTTTCAACTCCAGCTCCGTTGTCCTCCCCGTTGACGACATGGGCATGCAGACCACCGACATACCCATGTCGATCTTCGATATGGGTGGTAAGACGGGATGGCTCTACAGTTACTACCTTCAAGACGAATGGAAAATGCTCCCGGGCCTTACGGTCAATTTTGGCGCGCGGTTTGATCTGGTCGACGAGTACGTCAACGAGCATCAGCTGAGCCCACGCGTCAACGTCGTATGGCAGCCGACCGAAACGACCACCTTCAACGCCGGCTATTCACGCTACTTCGTGCCGCCGTTTTTCGAACTCGTCTCACAACCGACGATCGGTCTCTTCGCCAATACCACAGCCGCGCCGGCCATCACTCAAGACACGACCGCGAAGGCGGAGCGCGATCACTACTTCGATGTCGGCGCGAGCCAGATCATCCTGCCCGGGCTCAAGGCCGGGGTTGACGCCTATTACAAGATCGCCAACAACCTCCTGGACGAGGGGCAGTTCGGCGCGCCCATCCTCCTGACGCCCTTCAATTATCATCACGGGATCGTCAAAGGCGTCGAAACGCTTCTCAGCTATGAGGTCGGCGACTGGTCGTTTTACGGCAACTTCGCCGCGTCGAAGGCCCTCGGCAAGGAAATTACCTCGGCGCAGTTCAATTTCGCCCCCGACGAGCTCGCGTTTATTGCCAACCATTACATCCATCTCGATCACGACCAAACCTACACATACTCTGCCGGCGTCAAATACCGGGTACCGACAACCCGTACCCTGTTTTCCGCCGACCTGACCGCCGGCAGCGGGCTGCGGGCCACCAACCCGGGCGGCGTTCCGAACGGGAATAGCCTTCCCAGCTATCAGCAGGTGAACCTCAGCATGGTTCAGCCGATCGACACCGGATGGTACAAGGGCATGGAGCTGCGCTTTGACGTCCTCAATCTGCTGGACCAGGTCTACGTGATCCGCAACGGCTCCGGCGTAGGTGTCGGCAATCCGCAGTTCGGACCGCGCCGAACCTTTCTCGCGGGGCTAACGCAGCGCTTCTAATATCTGGCAAGGGCCGTGCGGCAGGACACGAGTCGCGCCAGCCGGGATATCAAACGGCTGGCGCTCCAACATTGGAAGTTCAGGGATTGTGGTGGTAGCCGACGACGGGCTGACTGAGAGCGAACCCTGCCGAGGAGAGGCGCCTAATGTCGCCTCATCCAGGCTGGCAACGCTGCGCAACCGTTTGCTCGGCGCTCAATTGGCTCAGGTCAGGACTTCAATAGCTGCTGGTTTCGGTCGCCGCGGGTTTTGGCAGGCCGTCATACAGGTCTTATCCAGCGGACAATTACTTGTGTTCCGGCAACACTGTCATACGAACCCGATCCCGGGAGAGCCGTCATCACCGCAAACGATCGAGTAGACTTCGCAGAGGATCTGCGAGGTTACGAAAAGCGTTGTGGAGGCGTCCCGCGCCGCTTCGAGCAGCGCACGGCCCGCTGCGTGCTGAGGAGCATCGGCACCGAGCGGCGTAGGACCAGCACATTCGTGTCAACGATGCCCGGTTCAACGGACATCGTTGATGAAGTAATCAATGGATGTAATGTCATCATAGCTAACCGAGGTCAGTTAACCCGCTCTCGCGTTCCGGTTTATTCTTGAAAACAGATTTTTCGGGAGTACGGCG
>DATAQH010000298.1:0-12026 GCA_036264815.1 Candidatus Cybelea sp. | reverse complement strand
TCACCGGCCACTTTCCCCACATTCAAGGGCGCGATGGGAGTGACGCCGGGCGAGCTCGGCGAGTGTACCCTGTATCTAACCGGAGCCTACGACCTGCCGATGCGGATCTTCGGCAATCTGCTCGACGCCGCGGTCGCCCCGGGAGTCGCCGCGCGTTCGCTCGAGAATTTCATCGATGAGATCGCGACGGCGTGCCAGGCTCGCGTCGACCAGCGAGAATCGGAGTTTGCGCGCTACCGTTACTACAGTACATTGTTGCGGTGACGCGTACGAGGTACGACTGCTGCATCGTCGGGGGTGGTCCGGCCGGAATGATGGCCGGACTCCTTCTTGCGCGCGCCGGCGTGCGGACGATCTTACTCGAAAAACACGCAGACTTTCTGCGCGACTTTCGCGGCGATACGATCCATCCGTCGACCCTCGACGTCATGGCCGAACTCGGCTTGCTCGACGCCTTTCTGCAGCAGCCGCATCAGGAGGTCACGAGCCTCTCCGGCAGCGTCGGCGACCGGCTCGTAACCGTCGCCGATTTCACGCATCTCCCTACACGCTGCAAGTTCGTCGCCTTCATGCCGCAGTGGGAGTTCCTGAACTTTCTCGCCGCCGAAGCCAAGCGTTACGAAAATTTTACGTTGGGGATGCAGATGCGAGCCGAGGAGCTCTTGTGGGATCGGGACCGCGTCGTGGGCGTGCGCGCGCAGACGCCCGATGGCCCGGTCGAGGTGCGCGCGGATCTGACGGTCGCGGCAGATGGCCGGGAATCGGTCGTCCGCCGGGAAGCCGGGCTCGAGATTATCGAACTCGGCGCGCCCATGGACGTGCTCTGGCTGCGCCTGACCAAACACGCTCACGATCCGCACGACACGTTCGGGTACGTCCGCGGCGGCCGGATCATGGCGCTTATCGATCGGGGCGAGTACTGGCAGTGCGCCTACGTCATCCCGAAAGGAACGCTGGCAGAGTTGCGCGAGCGCGGTCTGGCGGAGTTCCAGCGCCAGATCACCGAACTCGTGCCGTTTCTCGCCGATCGCACGCACGAGTTGACCTCGTGGGATGACGTGAAGCTGTTGACGGTGCGCGTCAACCGTCTGAAGCGGTGGTATCGCTCCGGGCTGCTCTGCATCGGCGACGCGGCGCACGCGATGTCTCCGATCGGCGGCGTCGGCATCAACCTCGCGATTCAAGACGCGGTCGCGACCGCCAACATGCTCGCGCCTAGACTACGCTCCGGCAACCTGACGGTCGACGACCTTCGGGCCGTACAGCGACGCCGGGAGACGGCCGCGCGCCTCACCCAGACCCTTCAGCTCTTCATCCAGCGGCGCATTATCGGCAAGGTTCTCGCGGATGGCCGGGCCCCGTTTCTCAAGGGCCTCCCGGCCGTCGTCCGCTGGCTGCCTTTCTTGCCGCGGATTCCAGGGCGATTAGTCGGGTTGGGCTTCCGGCCCGAACACGTCTTGAACCTCACGGTACGGTAAGAGCCAGACCAGCGACTCGTCGTGCAGGTCGACGACCTGAACTCGGTTTCCGAACGGGTCCATGAAGTCGCAGCGAAACGGCGGGATGAGTTTGATCCCGTACTTCCCCGTCAGTTTTTCCCGGACTTCCGCCAGCTGCGTCTCGTCGCGCACGATCAGTCCGAAGTGACGCGTACGGTTCGGCTGCGCGTTGCCGCTCTCGAACATCGCCAGAAACTGATGCTCGCCGGCCTTGAAGAACGCGTCGCCCTCGCCCTCGTCGAGCTTCTCTAGGTTGAACACGTCCTGATAGAATGCGACCGCCTTCTCGACGTCGGTCACCTCGATCGCCACGTGATTGATGCCATATACCTTGACGCTCATGCTTCCATCTATGCGCCGCGCCTAAGAATGGTTGCGGAGCGCCGTGCGTCGAACGCCACGCGCCATGGCACGTGGACTCATCCTCGGGGTTGTCGCGACGTTGGTCGTGCTAGCGCTCGCCGTCTATTTCGCGGTCGAGGCCGGCCTGGTCCCAGCCAATGCCGACGCGAAGCCGCCGCGAATCGAGCGCTGGATGGCGAAGACGTCGCTGCACGCGGCTCTGGCACGCGAGGCGCCCAAAACTCCCAACCCCGTTGCGCTCAACGACGAGAATCTGATCGCGGGAATCAAGCTTTACGCTGCCAACTGCGCCGTTTGCCACGGCGCAGCCGATGCAAAACCGTCCAACATCGCGCTGGGCCTTTATCAAAAGCCTCCGCAGCTGGCCAAGGACGGCGTCGAAGACGATCCCGAGGGAGTGACGTATTGGAAGGTCGCCCACGGCATCCGCTTTACCGGAATGCCGTCATTCGGTCAGAACCTGCGCGACGATCAGGTCTGGCAGCTGACGCTCTTCCTCAAACACATGGACGGCCTCCCGGCGGCGCCGCAGCGCGTTTGGAAGGCCGTCAAGAGCAACGCGGGGGCGTCGAGTTAAGGCGGCGGCATCGAGCCGCTATCCGAGGTCGGCGTACCGGCGAAAATGTACTGATCGTTGGAGTTCGCATCGGTCGGTTGTGGAACCGCAAAGCTATTGCCCATCGCGGCGCCGGAGAGAACCGCGGCCGTCTGCGGATAGACCTGACCTTTGAAGGAACCATCGCTATTCATCGTCGCGACGACGTGAAGCTTGCCCTGAGGGCCCGCTCCCAATCCGAGATCGAGCGACGACGGCCCGATGTCGAACCAAATGTAATCGCCATCGCGCCCACCGACGACTTCAATGAAGAGCTTGTTGTACGTCGTGTGATAGTAGCCGCGCAGGTGCCCGCCCGGGAAAACCTGCAGATCGAGGCGCCCCGTAATCGGGTACTCTGAGCCATAAACTTGCGTTATGGCGGTGGTAAAATGCAATTCCGTCGGCTGATCTTGAGCCGGCGCTCTGCCGGGGGTCGCAACCAGGGCCACGCCTACGAGCGCGATGCAGCTCACGAAGCGTTCCAAAGACCGTACCATTCTGACTCCTCTCGATTGACCTTCTCAGGGAGTAGAGCGCTCAGCTTGCCGAGAACGTGACTATCGTGGCACAACCTGCTGAAATTGACCTGCGTAGTCTTCCCACGTGGGAGCGTCCGGATCACGTCCGTAAAGCGCTGGATCGCCTCCCCTCAGGAGCCTCGCTGACGCTGATCATGGAGAACGAGCCTCGGGCGCTCTCAGCCCGCATAACGCAAGACCGGCCCGATCGTTTCGTCGTCGAATCGCGTCGCATCGGCAGCCGGGTTTGGCACCTTCGCCTCACCCACCGTCCAGGCGAGGCGACCGAACGGAACTCGGCATTTCAGCATCTGAGCCGTTGCCCGGCCTTCGCGCCCCTCGATGCGAGCGTGCGCGAGGAGATGGCCGCCGCCGCGGTCTGGCAGACCGGGCGTCGCGGACAGTCCCTCGTCGCCGAGAACGTCGATTGGGCGTTCATCGGAATGGTCACCGAAGGAATCGTTGCCCGCGCCAACGGCGGCGGGCGCGAGCGAGAACGCATCCTCTACGAAATCTTTCCCTACGAGCTGTTCGGCGTCGCCGAGTACTTCGATCGCGGCCTCAAGATGGCGCGGATCGCCGTCTTTTCGAAGACCGCGCACGTGCTGAAAGTGCCGTGGGAGATGGTCGGCCGAATTGCGGCGCGTTATCCCGAGCTGACCAACGCGCTGGGGATCGTGATGGCTCAACGGGTTCGGCTCCTCGCCGACGCCTTGAGCGTACAAGGATCGCTGCCGATTCTCGGGCGCATCGCGCGCGTGCTGCTCCCCTATGCAATGCCCGACCGCGGGCTCGTCCCGGCGGCAGCATCGTTGTCGACGATCACGCAGTCTCAGATTGCTGCAGCTGGGGGCACCGTCAAGGAAGTCGCGGCGCGGGCGATCGCGGAGCTGGAATCGCGCAAAGCATTACGGCGGGAGCACGGTCACATCCGTTATCTCGACCGCGAAGTGCTCCTCGGCTTAATTCAAGACGTATCTTAAGCGGGGATTCGGTCAAAGCCGGTAAACGGCCGCAACGCTTCGGGGATCGTTACCGAACCGTCAGCTTCTTGGTAGTTCTCCAAGAGCGCGGCGATGGTTCGGCCGATCGCTAGGCCCGAGCCGTTGAGCGTGTGGACAAGCTCAGGCTTCGCGCCGGTTTCCCGGCGGAAGCGAATCGACGCCCGGCGTGCCTGAAAATCCGTGCAGTTCGAACACGAGCTTATCTCGCGGTATTGGTTGCTGCTTGGTACCCAGATCTCGATGTCATGCGTTTTTGCCGCGTTGTAGCCAGTGTCGCCGGCGCACAGCTCGACGACCCGATGCGGCAATCCGAGCTCGGTCAGCAACGACTCGGCGTCGGACGTTAGCCGATCGAGCGCGGCGGAAGAAGCCTCCGGAAGCGCCAGCCACACGAGCTCGACTTTTTCGAATTGATGGTGGCGGATGAGCCCGCGCGTATCCTTGCCGGCGGCTCCTGCCTCTTTGCGAAAGCACGGCGTATAGGCGGCGTATTTCTGCGGCAGCTCCGCGACCTCGAGGATCTCGCCGCTGCGCAAGGCGGTCAGCGGCACCTCTGACGTGGGAATCATGAAGAGCTGCGTGCTGGAATCTTCAAACATCGCGTCCGCGAACTTGCTCAACTGCCCGGTCGACCACATCGTCGTCCGCGAGACCAGCAACGGCGGTGCGATCTCCAGATACCCGCGGGCGTGCGCGCGATCGAGGAAAAATGCGGCGAGCCCGCGCGAGAGGCGCGCACCCGCGCCGCTCAACACGGCGAAACGGCTCCCGGAGAGCTTCGCGGCGCGAGCGAAGTCGATGATGCCGAGGTTCTCGCCGATTTCCCAGTGGGGCTTTGGCTCGAACTCGAAGACGCGCGGCGTCCCCCAGCGCCGAAGCTCGACGTTACACGTTTCGTCGTTCCCCGGCGGTACCGAATCGTCCAGCAGGTTGGGAATCAGCTCGAGAGCCGCCCGCAACGGCGAAGGGTCGTCGATCGAAAGCGCGCGCGCTCTCTCTTCGGCGCCGGCGATCTCCTGCGAAAGTGCGTCGATCTGCGGCCGCAAATCGCGCGCCGCCGCGCCCTTGTCTTGCGCCTTTCCGATCGACGCCGATAGACGATTCTTTTCGGCTTTCGCCCGTTCTGCAGCGGTCAACGCAGAGCGGTACTCCTCGTCGTAACGCAGAACGTCATCGACGACCGATGGGTCCTGCCCGCGACGGGCGAGTGCTTGTCGCACGCGGTCGGGATCGCGGCGTATCAGAGCGATATCGAGCATGGAGAAGCGCGCCATTATGCAGCCCGTAAATCCAGTCCTACCAGAGGTCGGATTTACTGCCGAGAGATTATTAGCGCCGCGGCAGGCGATCGTCGCGTTCTTTTCGCGCGTCTCCGTGACGCCGCCCGGCATCGAGACGGTAAAGCTCGAGGACGCGCCCGGACGAGTTCTCGCCGGCTCGATCGTTGCCGACGACGATTATCCCAACGCTCCACGGTCGCTGATGGACGGCTTCGCAATAGCGGCTCGTTGCGCTCCGGGCCGTCTCAAAATCGTTGCCGATATCGCGATGGGAGTCGCACCGAAAGCGGCACTAACCGGCGACTGCGCGATGCGCGTTCCGACCGGCGGCATGCTGCCGGCCGGAGCCGATGCCGTCGTGCCGATCGAGGACGTACGCGTTGAAGACGACCGCGTTTGCATCGGTGAAACCGTCGAGGCCGGCGCGAACGTCGCGCAAAAGGGCGCCGACATGCACGAAGGCGAGTTGTTGCTCGAACCCCGCCGGCGCATTTCGGCCGCGGAGATCGGCGTCCTAGCAACGGTGGGAGCCACCGAGATACCGGTCTACCGTCGACCGCAGATCGGCGTGTTATCGAGTGGCGACGAGCTCGTCGCGCCGTCGCAGCAGCCGCGTCCCGGCGAGATCCGCGATTCGAATCGCTACGCCGTTGCAACGTCGTTGCGGGCGATGGGAGCGGCGCCCCGCCACTATCCGACGATGCGCGACGAAGCCGATGAGTTCGAGCGTGTCCTGGCTTTGGCGGTTGCAGAATGCGACGGCGTCGTCCTTACCGGCGGATCCTCGGTGGGCCAACGAGACCGGCTGCCCGATGCGGTCGCGAAGATCGCCGATCCGGGCGTCATCGTCCACGGCTTGCGGGTGAAGCCCGGAAAGCCGACGCTGCTTGGCGCGCACGGCGTCAAGCCGATCGTCGGACTGCCCGGAAACCCGG
This sequence comes from Candidatus Cybelea sp., assembly GCA_036264815.1. Taxonomy (GTDB): domain Bacteria; phylum Vulcanimicrobiota; class Vulcanimicrobiia; order Vulcanimicrobiales; family Vulcanimicrobiaceae; genus Cybelea. The sequence goes on along the minus strand of DATAQH010000298.1, from coordinate 5,829 downwards.
CCTCGGCCCTCTTCATATTGGAGGCAGTCGCCGCGCCGATCGTCGCCGCGCTGACCGGCGCGCCCGTCGAAGCGTCGACCGTCGCAGCGCGTCTGGCCGAGCCGGCGGTCAGCCGAGCCGGCTGGACGTGGTATATTCCGGTCGCCCTCAAGCATGATGGAGGGCTTCCTCTCGCGCATCCTCTGGCGGTGCGTTCGTTCTCGGTTAGCCTCGCCGCCCGGGCCGACGGGTTTATCATTATGAGCGAGCGCGACGACCGCTGGCCGGCCGGTGCGCCGGTCACGGTTTATCGTTTTCTGGGAGGCTGCTAGACTCTTGATCCGGCCGATTCCCGCCGTCGAAGCGATTCCGGCGACGACGCCTTTTATCGGGCCGGAGCAGCTGATGCGGGAGACCGGTCAGCACGAGCTCGTTCGTTTGGGCGCAAACGAGAGCGCCTTCGGCCCGTCGCCGAAAGCGGTCGCTGCGATGGCGGCCGAGCTGCCGCGGCTTTCCTGGTACGGCGATCCGGAGTCGCTCGATCTCCGCGACCTCCTGGCCGCCAAGCACGGCTGCTCGCCAGCGCAGATCGTTGTCGGGTCGGGCATCGATGACTTGATGGGCTTGGCAGTTCGCGCGTTCCTTGGAGCGGGCGAGCCGGCGCTGACCACGCGAGGCACGTATCCAACGTTCCTCTATCACGTCATCGGGTACGGCGGCGCGCCGTTGTATGCGAGCTATTGCGAAGACGGGTCCCCGGATATCGGAGCCCTCATACAAATAGCAAACGCCCAGCAGCCAAAGATCGTCTATCTTGCCAATCCGGATAACCCGAGCGGGCGGTTCATCGCGCGCGCCGAGATCCAGCGTTTCTACGAATCGCTCAGCGACGACTCACTCTTGCTGCTCGACGAAGCCTACGCGGACTTCGTCGGCGACGGCGAGCTGCTGCCGCCCGTACTATCCGACAGGCTCATTCGCTTACGGACGTTCTCGAAGGCCTACGGAATGGCCGGCGCGCGCATCGGCTACGCGCTGACCACCGAGCGAAACGTCGAGACATTTCAAAAGATTCGCTTGCAGTACGGCGTCAACCGCAACGCGCAGATCGGCGCAATGGCCTCCGTGCACGACGAACAGTTTCGGGGTCACGTCGCGGCCGAAACGGCGCGCGCGAGGGAGGATTACTACCAATTGGCCCGCGAGCTCGGTGCCGGTTACATCGAGTCACGCACGAACTTCGTCTGCATCGATATGGGATCGGCGCAGCGCGCGACCGCAGTGATGAACGATCTGCTCGCGCGAGGAGTCTGGATTCGCAAGCCCGGAGCGCCGCCGCTCGATCGCTACATTCGGGTGAGTGCCGGGACGGCGCCGATGCGTGCCGCTTTCGCCGCCGCGCTGCGGGAGGCACTCGCCGAGATGAGCGTGGGCCGGTGAGGTACGCAATCGTCTCCGACGTACACGGGAACCTCGAATCGCTCGAACGCGCGCTGGCGGCGATCGCGCCCGACGACACCTTGGTATCCCTTGGCGACGTCGTCGGCTACGGACCGAACCCCAACGAGGTCGTGGCTACGCTTCGCGATCGCTGCGGCCATGCCGTTTTGGGCAATCACGACTTGGCGGCGATCGAAAACTTCGGCGTGGAAAGCTTCAACGCCGCGGCGCGCGCCGCGATCGCTTGGACGCAAAGCGTCCTCGACGAAGGCAGCCGCGCGTGGCTGAACTCTCTGCCGTACGAGCTGCGCTTCCCCGAGTTTCTGCTCGTCCACGGCGCGCCGGTGCGGTACTTCGACTACATCCTCGACAAAGATACGGCTGCGGCTGCCTTCGAGCGCACCGATGCCCGGATCGTCTTCGTGGGGCACACCCACATCGCCGAATATTGGGTTTGCGAACCCGACGGGGTCGTCGGGCACAAGCACATGCAGCACGGCGGCGAGCTGAAGCTCGAGGACGGAAAGCGCTACATCGTGGACGTCGGCAGCGTCGGTCAGCCGCGCGACCTCAATCCCGAGGGATCGTTTGTGATTTACGATCCGGAGAACAAACGCGTCGAATGGAATCGCTATCCCTATCCGATCGAAGAAGTGCAGCGGAAGATGCGCGCTGCCAACCTTCCGCCTTACCTTGCCGACCGGCTGGCACTCGGGCGCTAAGGATTCGAAGACGGCTTGTGAGCGACGTACCCTTCGACGATGGGAACTGCTTTGCGTGCGGTCCGGAGAACCCAATCGGGATGCACCTGCACTTCGGTCGCGCGCCGGATGGCGACGGCGTCTATGCGGAAGCGCACTTGAGTCCGAACTACCAGGGCTGGCGCGGAATCGCGCACGGCGGCATCGTGATGGCGTTGCTCGACGAAGCGATGGCGCACGCGGCCGGCTTTGCGGGGCATCGCGGAGTCACGGCATCGGTCAGCGTGCGGTTTCGGCGGCCGGTGCCGCTGGAAGCGCCGATTGTAATTCGGGGGCGCGTGACTTGGCAGCGCCGCAGCGTGGTGGGCGTCGAGGGCGATATCTACGACGACGCGCAAAACTTGCTCGCGCACGCCGAAGGCAGCTTCGTGTCGCGCGGTCGGCTCGAAGCCGTCGACGATCGCCGAAACCCCCTCACGAGAAGCGCCGATGGTCGTTGAGAACCGCCGCGCGCGGTACGAGTACCACATCATGGAATCCCTCGAAGCGGGCGTCGTACTCAATGGGACCGAGGTGAAATCCATCCGCGCCGGCGGTGCGAGCCTTACTGAGGCATACGCGCGTTTTCGAGACGGCGAGGCGTGGTTGATGGGCATGCATATCCCGCCCTACAAACAGGGGAGTTTTTCGAACTGCGAACCGAATCGGCCGCGCAAGCTGCTGCTGCACAAGGAAGAGATCGCGCGGCTCCAGAGCCGGGTCGGCGAAAAAGGGTTAACCGTGGTTCCCTTGCGGCTCTACTTCACTCGTGGCATCGCAAAGGTGCTGCTCGGTGTCGCACGCGGCAAGAAGATGTGGGACAAGCGGGCCGACGCGGCCAAGCGCGACGTCGAGCGTGAAATTGCAGCCCACGTGCGGCGCGCGTGAGAGGCGCTCGGCCGCAGCGCGAAGTCGAAGCGTCGATCGAACGCAGCGGCGTCTTTGCGAAAGGGGAGCACGTGTTGATTGCCTGCAGCGGGGGCGCCGATTCGATCGCGCTCGCCGTGGCGCTGCACGCCGTCGCGGCGCGCCTGCACCTCGAGCTTTGCGTCGCCCACGTCAATCACGCGCTTCGCCCTTCCGCCTGGCAGGACGAGTGCGTCGTCCTCGATCTCGGCGCCCGGCTCTGCGTCCCGGTCGATATTGCGGTTCTGCCGGAAGTCGCCGGCGATGAAGAGTCGCTGCGCGTCGCGCGCTACGCGGCGTTGGCAGAGTCCGCGCGGCGCAACGGCTGCTCCGTCGTGGCAACGGCCCACCACGCGCAGGATCAGAGCGAGACCGTTCTCTTGGCGCTGCTGCGCGGAACCGGTCCGGCAGGTTTGAGCGGGATTGCGCCGCGACGAGCCCTCGAGCCTGGCGTCGACCTCGCGCGGCCGCTCTTGCGGGTCGCGGCGGACGCGCTGCGCGCCTACTGCCACTCGAAGGCGCTCCCCTATGCCGTCGATCCTACGAATGCCGATTCATCCAAGCGGCGTAACGCCGTGCGCGAGGCGCTCGAGACGCTGCGCCCGCTCTTCCCGGGACTGGATCGCGCCGTAGCGCGGGCCGCCGAAACGATTGCCGCGGAACAGGCCGGAAACCGGCGAGCGCAGCTCCGGCGTTCGGTCCGAGAGCGTTTTGCCGACGATAGCGACCTGCGCGACGTGGACTTCGCACACGTCGAAGCCGCAGTCCGCGCGCTTGAATCCGGCCGCAGCGGCACGTACCTCATGAAGCCTGGGATTAGCCTGAGAATCGAACGCGGGTCGATGAGGGGTATCATTACCGAACGATGACTGTGGCACAGCTCGAGCATTGCGTGGGCTCACCGATCTACAGCGCAGATCAGATCGCTGCAGCGGTCGCTCGTCTCGCGGACGAAATCGCCGCCGACCACCGCGGGCAACCGCTGGTCCTTATCGGCGTGTTGAAAGGGGCGCTGTGCCTCACGACCGACCTCGCAAGAGAACTGGCCCGCAGAACGGACGGTCCGAGCAGGGTTCTCGTAGACTACGTATGCGTCGAGCGATACGGGTTCCGGGGCGCCCTGGGCGGGCAGCCTCGGCTGGCGATGGATGCAACCCTTCCGCTGGGGGGCGCCAACGTCGTCGTCCTGGACGGGATTGCCGACCAGGGTCAAACCTTGGGGTTCGTCCGTACGTTACTAGAGAGCCGGCGGCCGGCGGCCCTACGCACCTGCGTCCTCTTCAAAAAGCAGGTGCCAAGGGAGGTCGATATCCTAATCGACTACCTGGGCCTTCCGGTGCCGAACCTTTTTGCAATAGGTTACGGTTTGGACTACCAGGAACTCTATCGCAATATTCCCTGCCTAGCCGAGCTTCGAGAAGGTCAAACGGTCTGACGAAAACGTGAACAAGCACCTCCGATCCATCATCCTGATCATCCTAGCGGTCATCGCCGTCTTTATCCTCGTCGAACGCTTCGTCGCGCCCAGCGAGGGGGAGACCCGGCTCGACTACGGCGCGTTCTACCAGAAACTCGAGGCAGGCCAGGTTCAGTCGTTCCACGCTACCGGACTTAATGCCATTGGCGATCTTTCGAACGGGACGAAGTACTCGGTCGCCGTTCCCAACCTGGATCATGCCTTCGTCGACGAGGTCTACCGTAAGGTAAAAAGCGGCGCCATCAGCTTCGACCAGCAATCGAGTGCGGGTTTACTCTCAAGCCTGATGACGCTCGGTCCGCTGGCGATTATGGTGCTGCTGCTCTTCTTTATCTTGCGACAGGCGCAAGGCGGGGGAAGCCAGGCGCTTTCCTTCGGGCGCTCTCGCGCGAAGATGCTCTCCGAGAACCGGCCAAAGGTTACTTTCGCCGACGTCGCCGGCGTCGACGAAGCAAAAGAAGAGCTCGCCGAGATCGTCGACTTTCTCAAGTATCCGAAGAAGTACCAGTCGCTCGGCGCGCGCATCCCTAAAGGCGTTCTGCTCCTTGGGCCGCCTGGAACCGGAAAGACGTTGCTCGCCCGCGCAATCGCCGGCGAAGCCGGCGTGCCGTTCCTCTCGATCTCAGGTTCCGATTTCGTCGAAATGTTCGTCGGCGTGGGTGCCTCCCGCGTCCGCGATCTTTTCGATCAGGCGAAGAAATCTGCCCCATGTATCGTCTTCATCGACGAGATCGACGCGGTGGGACGCCAGCGCGGAGCCGGTTTGGGCGGCGGCCACGACGAGCGCGAACAGACGCTGAATCAACTGCTCGTCGAGATGGACGGCTTCGACCAAAACACCGGCGTGATTCTGATCGCGGCAACCAACCGCGCCGACGTGCTCGACCCGGCGCTGCTCCGCCCCGGCCGGTTCGACCGACAGATCGTCGTCGGGCGCGCCGATTTCAAAGGCCGAGAGAAGATTCTCGAGGTGCACGCCCGCAACAAACCCCTCGGCCGGGAAGTCTCGCTCGAGACGCTCGCCAAACGCACGCCGGGCTTCTCCGGAGCGGATCTTGAGAATCTGCTCAACGAGGCGGCATTGCTCGCGGCGCGGCGCAACAAGAGCGTCATCGAGATGATCGATTGCGACGAGGCCATCGATCGCGTGATGGTTGGTCCGGAGCGGCGGTCGCTCGTAATGTCTCAAAAAGAGAAAGAAGTGACCGCGTATCACGAATCGGGCCACGCTATCGTCGGAGGCCTGCTCGACAAAGCCGATCCGGTACACAAAGTGACGATCATCCC
>DATAQH010000272.1:0-3269 GCA_036264815.1 Candidatus Cybelea sp. | reverse complement strand
AGTTTCTTCGAACGCGTGAAGGACGCGTTCCGCCCGGAGTGACCGCCGCGCGCCGCTTCTTCGTCGAAGGCGCGAAAGAGGTCGGGGGCATCGTAGAGATCGGCGGTGCCGACGCGCGCAAAATCGAGCACGTCCTGCGCTTGAAAACGGGCGACGAGATCGTGCTGATCGATTCGGCCGCGCAGACTTTCGCCGCGACGATCCGCGAAATCGCGAGAACCGTCCATGCGGAAATCACCCGGGACATCGAAGGGGCTGCATCCGCCGCGGCGCTGCAGATCGACGTTGCGCAAGCCGTGCCCAAAGGCCAACGCATGGAGTTCGTCGTCGAGAAGGGCACGGAACTCGGCGTCGAGGCCTTCGTGCCGTTCGTCTGCGAACGCAGCGTGCGGCGCGCCGTCGGTGCAGAGAGGCTCTCGCGCTGGCGGCGAATCGCGCGGGCGGCGGCCCAGCAGTGCGGCCGCAAGACGATTCCGCCGATTCTCGATCCGCTCGATTTCGAGGCGCTGCTCGCGCGTTTTGAGGAATACGACGCCGTGCTCTTTGCCTGGGAGCTCGCTGCCCCCGCACCGCTGCACGAGCGCTTGCGTGAGGCCCTTCCTGGCCGTGGGAGAATCCTGGTGGTCGTCGGGCCCGAGGGCGGTTTTACGCACGCCGAGGCCGAGCTTGCCGCCGGAAAGGACGCCGCGATGCTCTGGCTCGGCCCGCGCGTGCTGCGCACGGACACGGCCGCGCTCGTATTGCTGGCGGTGATTGGGTCCCTGGCGTCGTAGAGTCTGCGATTGCGCATGCCACTCCCGTTTTCGATCGTCATCCCCACCTATAACGAGGCCGCCGGCATCGAGAAGCTGCTGCGCGCGCTTGCGGAGACGTTTGCAGAAAACGGCCTCGATGGTGAAGTCATCGTCGTCGACGACAACTCGCCCGACGGCACCGGCGCAATCGTCGACCGGCTCTCCAAGGATTTGCCCGTGCGCTGCCTGCACCGCGCCGGAAAGCTCGGCCTGTCGAGCGCGGTAATTGAAGGCTGGGGAATCGCGCGTCCTGAATCGGCGGCGCTTGGCGCGATGGACGCCGACTTCAGCCACGACGTGAAGGCGCTCCCGAAAATGGCTGCGGCGCTGGCCTCCGGAGAGTACGGCTTGGCCGTCGGAAGCCGCTACGTCGCCGGCGGCGGGATCGAAAACTGGCCGGCGCGCCGCATCATCACATCGCGCGTGGCTTGCTGGCTCGCGCGTCCGCTGACCAGCGTGAAGGACGTGACCAGCGGCTTCTTTCTCGTTCGCCGCGAGGCGCTCGACGGCGTCCAGCTCGATCCGATCGGTTTCAAGATCGGGCTCGAGGTGATCGCGAAAGCGCACTACGGAAAGGCCGTCGAGATTCCGTACGTCTTCACCGACCGCGTCGCGGGTCAGTCGAAGCTCAACGAACGCGAGATCTTCAATTACCTTCGGCAGTTGCGCAGGCTCTACGCGGCATGGCTCCTCCCGAAGCCGGCGAAGGAGCGGAGTTCGCGTGCCAAGGCCTGACTGGCTTACGGCTCGCCGGGCGAAGGAGCCCGAAGCGGCCGAAGCGGCGATGTGGAGCAAGTGCCAAAAGTGCGGCGAGGTCCTCTACCGGCGCGATCTCGCCGCGAATATCTTCGTTTGCACGCGCTGCGGCTACCACTTCCGGATGCACGCCTACGATCGAATCGCCTCGATCGCCGACAACGGCGAATTTACCGAAATCGGCGGCGACGTACTGCCGCAAGATCCTTTGGGCTGGACCGATAAGCGCACCTATCCCGCCAAGCTCGGCGCCGACCGCGAACGCAGCGGCATCTCTGAATCGGTCGTCTGCGGCTTCGCCTCGATCGGCGGGCGTCGGGTGGCGCTGGCGATTATGGACTTTCATTTTCGCGGCGGCACGATGGGGCAGGTAACCGGCGAACGCATCACGCTGCTGCTGGAAGAGGCGCGGCGCCGGCGCGTTCCCTGCATTATCTTTTCGGCCTCGGGCGGCGCCCGGATGGAAGAGGGCATGCTCGCGCTCATGCAGATGGCCAAGACGACGGCCGCCGTTTCGCGCTTCATGGACGAGGGAAATTTCTTCGTCGTGGTCTTGACCGATCCGACCAGCGGCGGCGTCTCCGCTTCGTTCGCGTTTCAGGCCGACGTCATCGTCGCCGAATCGAAGGCGATGATCGGCTTTGCCGGCCGCCGCGTGATCGAGCAAACGATCCGCCAGCGTCTTCCCGACCAGTTCCAGACGGCCGAATTTCTCCTCGAAAAAGGCGCGATCGACATGGTTGTCGACCGGAGCAATCTCAAAGAGACGCTGGTGCGCCTGCTGGAGTACGCCGCGCATGAGTAACAACCTGATCGTCGAGCGCGAGCGGAGTCTCGTCGAGCTCGAGCGGCGCCTCTCGGAGCTGCGCGAAGTCTCGGCCGCCCAGCCGCTGGACATGTCCAGCGAAATCGGCGCCCTCGAGCAAAAGTACCAGGAGATCCTCCGCGAGCGCTTCGGAACGCTGACGCCCTGGGAGAAGGTGCATATGGCGCGCGATCCCAACCGCCCGACCTCACTCGACTACATTTCGCGCTTCGACCGGTTCGACGAGCTGCACGGGGACCGTCACTTTCGCGACGATCCCTCGATCGTCGGCGGGTTCGCACTGCTGCGAGGCCGCGCCGTTATGCTGATGGGTCAGCAGCGCGGTCGCGACACCAAGGAAAATCTGCGGCGAAATTTCGGCATGCCGGCGCCCGAGGGATACCGCAAGGTGACCCGCCTGGCGAAGCTTGCCTCGCGTCTGCGTCTGCCGATCGTAACCTTCGTCGATACCAAGGGCGCCGATCCGGGAATCACGTCCGAGGAGCACGCGCAGTCGGAGGCGATCGCCGTTTGCCTGCAAGCGTTTTCGACCGCACCCGTGCCGATCGTAGCGACGGTAATCGGTGAAGGCGGCTCCGGCGGCGCGCTGGCGCTCGCGATTGCCGATCACGTGATGATGCTGGAGCACAGCACCTACTCGGTCGCTTCGCCGGAAGGCTGCGCGGCGATTCTTTGGTCCGATGCGAGCAAAGCGGAAGAAGCGGCGGCGCGGTTGAAGTTAACGGCCAATGACTTGGAGCACTTCGGCATCGTGGATGAAATACTCCCCGAGCCGCTGGGCGGGGCGCATCGGAACGCGCAGGATATCGTGACGCGAACGCTCGATGCCGTGGATGCAGCGTTGCAGCACTTGACCGGCTTGTCCGCGGAGATGCTCCTGGAGCAGCGGTATC
>DATAQH010000254.1:0-5441 GCA_036264815.1 Candidatus Cybelea sp. | reverse complement strand
TTGCGCCGTGACGCAAAAGCGAAGCAGCTCGGTCAGAGCCGTCGAATCGGCGTAGGTTACCTCCGAGAGGTCGACGAGTACCGCGGCCGCTCCCTCGGGCAGAGTAAATGCATCGCGGATCTCGCGCTTGCGGCTGATCTCGAGCTCGCCGCTGAGCCGAACCGTCTCGATCGAGCCGCTCATGCGACCCACCCGACGCTCGAGCCGGAGTCCTCGCCGAACCGGATCGTGAGAATTGCGACGTCGTCGACGATTCTACGGTTGGAAAAGATCGAGGCGGAGATCATCGCCGCCGCGTTGTGCGCGGGCCAAGCCGCGGCCGCTTCGACCGCCTGCAGCAACAGCGCCTCGCCTTCCACGACGTTGTGCGAATGCTCGATTGCGCCGTCGGTATAGAGCACGAGCAGCGCGCCGGGAACGCTCACAATGCGATGGCTGCGATAGCTGGCATCGCCCATGACCCCGAGCGGCAGCGAGCCGAAATCAAGCATGCGAGGTTTGTTTCACGGTTCCAGCAGCACGGGCGGCGGATGCCCGGCGGTAGCGTAGACGAACTCGCAGTTGCGCGGATCGACGATCCCGGTTACCGCGGTAATCAGCGGCGAGGCTTTGCTGAAAAGCTCCGAGTTCGCGCGTTCGAGGATGGCACCGGGATTGGGGTTGACGAGCGCGCAGGAGACCAGGAGGTGGCGGGCTCGGTTCATCGCGACCGCCGCATCGATCCCGTGCCCGGTTACATCGCCGATCGTGAGCAGCACGCGATGCTCGGTGAGCTCGAGGACGTCGTACCAATCGCCGCCGACCCTCGCCTCCTCGGCAGCGGGCAGGTAGGTCGCGCTGAAGAGAACCTTTGCCATCTGCGGCAGAAGATTCTGCGTAAAGGCGCCTTGGAGGGTATCGGCGATACGCTTCTCGGCATCATACGCCGAACGACTTTCAGCGGCGCGCCGTCGGTCCTCTTCGGCACGCTCGCGAGTTCGCTCGAGCCGCGCGGTCAGACGATATTGTTGAATGGTAAAGAGCGCGGCGGCAACGATGACTGCTGCAATCGCTCCGATCGCGAACAGAGTAACGCCGTAAATCGCTTGCTGCGCCTTTCGTTGCGCCTGATCCGCACGAGCGGCCAACGAATTTTCGACGAACTCCAGGTCCCTGCGGAAGCGATCGACGAGCCGCTTTCCATGCAGCTGGACCTTGGCCGGGACGCGCTTGAAGGTGATGATCGGGAAGGCGACTTGCGCGACCCATCGCCGGTTTGTCTGGGCGGCATCGTCCACCGCGGCGCGGGTGCCGGGCATCTTGAGGTCGGTTAGCATTCGCCGCAGCCGCGCGAACGAGGGCGGCAGTTCCGCTCGTGCCGCGTAGTACGGCTGCAGCAAGATGCGCTGGCGCACGGTCGCGTAGCCTCGAACGCCGGTCTCCTCGTCGAGTTGCCGGCTGACCGTACGGGCGACCAAGAAACGCGCCGCGCGGACGTTGCTCGCTCCACTGAAGGCCTCTTCGATCGTCCTGCTGACCTGGCGCCCGGCGAAGATCATCACGATCACGACGAGCGCGAGAAAGACGAGCGTCAGAATCAGCGGGATGTAGATGCGGCGCGTTGCGCGATCAGTGCCCAAGGTGCCAGCCGTGCTCCTCGCAGCGATAGGGTTTCAACCCGGTCGAGGTACTCGGGATAGCGCGCTCGGCCGCCTTTTTCGTTTCGAATGATGTCTTCGGCGCTCCGTTACGCTTATAGCAGGAACGCGGCCCGCCCGTCTTTCTCACTCCTCGCCGTCGAAGTAGTCGACCGCCTCGGACCGCAGAATGCGCCGTTCGGGCAGGCCGACACCCCACTTGTTGCTGTCGGGGTAGTACGACGACTCACCAATGGGATTGTCGGCGACAACGTACATCACGAGCGGTTCGGCGCCGTCGTTGAAAAATTGGTGCGGCTCTCTTGGAAGAAAAAGGCAGGCATCGCCCGGCTCGACGCGATCGGTCCCATCTTTGTGGCGCACCGTGCCGCTGCCGGAGATCACGTGGTAGAACTCCCACTGCGCGCTATGCGAATGATAAGGGTACGGCGCCTTCCCGGCCGGGATGCGCAGGATTTCGACGTCGAACGGATGGCGCTCGAGCAGGTCGGTTGAATCTCGTTTGCGCCCGAGCGCCTCAGAGACTTGAATCCCTTCGCCCTCCATCGTGCCTTTGGGGGAGGCCCAAGTGACGGCGTCGAGCCGGTTCGTGTTCACCTTGCGCATACGGCCTTTCATTGAAAGCTGTGAACGGAGAGATGTTTGGTGACGCCTTCGTCGTCGAAGCTCCAGATTCTCTTGGCGAGCACGTCGACGCAGCCGCTCTCCTTCTGCAGCGTGCCTTCGACGATGAGGGTTGAGGAAGAGCGGATCGGCCGGCGGTACGCGTCGTAGACGTCCGGCCGCACGATGACGTTGACTACGCCGGTCTCATCTTCGAGCGTGAGAAAGACGAAGCCCTTAGCGGTGCCGGGCCGCTGGCGAGTGATCACGAGGCCGCCGACCCGGCAACGTGCGTTGCGGGGCAGCGACGGCAGCCGGGCCGCGAGCGTGACCCGCTGTGAGTTGAGGAATTCGCGGAAGTGCTCCATCGCCTGTCCCGAGGGCGTCACCCCCGTGGACCATAGGTCGAAGGCGGTGCGCTTCTTTGCGGCCAGCGGCTTCAAGGCCGCCGCGGGCTCGTCGACGTCCATCAGCGCGCCGAGTTGGCCGCGTGCCTCGCGCTCGTCGAGGCCGCGCAGTGCCCACATTGCGTCGCGCCGCGCCGGATACCACGGGGCAAAAGCGCCGGCGATCGCCAGATTCTCCAACGCCTCCCGTTCGAGCTGCGTCCGCTGCGCGAACTCGAGCACGCCGCTAAACGTACCGCGCGCAACGGCGCTCTCGAGACGTTGTCGCTGCGCCTCGCCGAGACCACGAACGAGGTGGAACCCTAAGCGCAGCGTGCCGTCGTGCTCCACGTGCGACCAGTACTCGCTCGCATTGACTTCGATCGAGCGGATCGTCACGCCGTGCCGGCGCGCGTCGTTGACGAGCACCTCGGTCGAATAAAAACCCATCGGCTGAACGTTGAGAATCGCCGCCGCGAAGATCGCCGGGAGGTGACACTTGACGTACGCCGAGGCGTAGGCCAGCAGCGCAAAGCTCGCCGCGTGCGATTCAGGAAAACCGTAATCGGCAAAGCCTTCGAGCATATGAAACAGCTGCTCGGCGGCTGCGCGATCGATGCCGTTGCGGATCATGCCGTCGACGAGCCGTACGCGCATCGCTTCCATCCGGTCGCGCGAGCGTTTGTGCCCCATCGCGCGGCGCAGCTCGTCGGCCTCGCCGCCCGAGAAGCCGGCGGCTTCGATGGCCAAGCGCATGCCTTGCTCTTGAAAGAGCGGTACGCCGAGGGTTCGTTTCAGCACCGGCTCGAGCTTGGGATGCGGATAGGTGACCGGCTCGAGGCCCGAGCGCCGGCGCAGGAACGGATGGATCATCTGCCCTTGAATCGGTCCGGGACGGATGATCGCGACCTGCATGACGATGTCATAGAAGCAGCTCGGCTTCATTCTCGGCAGCATCGACTGCTGGGCTCGCGACTCGATTTGAAAGACGCCGATCGTATCGGCGCGCTGCATCATCGCATAGGTCGCCTCGTCGTCGACGGGGATCGTATGCAGCGCGAGATCGGGCGGCACGCAAGGCGGCAGGCACGTATCGCCACGCGCGCGGCAGCGTCCGTAGAGCGAGAACGCTTCGCGCAGAAGCGAGAGCATTCCCAAGCCGAGCAGGTCGATCTTTATCAGTCCAAGCTCTTGGAGGTCGTCTTTATCCCATTGAACGACGGTGCGATCGCGCATCGTCGCCCACTCGACCGGCGCGACGCCGACGAGCGGATCGCGCGTGATCAGCATGCCGCCGGAGTGGATCCCCAGGTGGCGGGGAAAGTTCGCGATGCGGCGGCAGATGGTGAAGAGCAGGTCCGGTCCGGCCTCTTCGGGCAACTGCTCGCGCACGTCGTATTCTTTCGCGATGAGATCCACTTGCTCGAGCGATAATCCCAGGGCCTTGCCGACGTCGCGAATCGCCGAGCGCGTGCGGTAGGTAATTACCTCGGCGACCATCGCTGCGTTCGCACGGCCGTAGCGGTCGTAGACGTATTGAATGACCTTCTCCCGATCCTGATGGGCGAAGTCGATGTCGATATCGGGAATCTCGCGGCGTTCCTCAGACATGAAGCGTTCGAAGAGCAAGTTCATCTCGACCGGATCGACGGCGGTAATGCCCAGCGAATAGCAGACCGCCGAGTTCGCCGCCGAACCGCGCCCTTGGCAGAGCACGCCAAGCTCGGCCGCCGCGCGCACGATATCCCAGACGATCAAGAAGTATCCGGCAAGATCCATCTTGGCGATCAAACCGAGCTCGTACTCGAGCTGCCGTTCGACCTTGTCGCTCAACGGCATCGCGTAGCGGCGCGCCGCACCCTCGTGGACGAGCTTGCGCAGATAGCTCTGCGGCGAGCCTCCCGACGGTACTTCGAAGAGAGGGAACTGTCCCGCCAAGCGTTCGAGCCGGAACGCGCAGCGCGAGGCGATTACACGGCTGCACTCGATCGCCTCGGGATACTCGGCGAAGAGCCGGCGCATGGCGGCGGGCGGCTTGAGATAGAACTCGGCATTGGGACGCAGCCGATTGCCGGCTCGCGCCGCCTGCATCGTTTCGCCTTCGCGGACGCAGGAGAGCACGTCGGCGATCAGCGCGTCCTCGCCGGTCGCATAGACCACGGCGTTGGTTGCGACGCACGGTAGGCGGCAGTGCTCCGCGATGCGCACCAGCTGAAGGTTGCGCTGCGTCTCCTCCGGCGTCAAGTGCTGCTGAAGCTCGAGATAGAAGCGCCGCTCGAATATCGACGCGAACCGCTGGGCCTCGCGCGCCGCCGCGCGCGCACCCTCCTGCCGCAACGCGCGCTCGACGCGCCCAAGCGGGCCGCCGGAGAGCGCGATCAGCCCTTCGTTACGCTCTTGCAGATCCTCTAGATGCAAACGCGCGTCGCCTTTGCTTCCGCGCATTTGCGCCGCCGAGATCAAGCGGCAGAGGTTCGCGTATCCGCGCTCGTTCTCGACCAGGAGCACGAGATGCGCGCCGTCCTCGAAGGTCAGCTCGCTGCCGACGATGGCGGCAACGTGCTGCCGCCGCGCGTGCGCGCCGAACCGCACCGCGCCGTAGAGCCCGTCGCGATCGGTCAACGCAATCGCGTCCAGACCGGTCTCGGAGGCGCGTTCGATCAGGTCCTCGGGGTGCGACCCGCCTTGCAGAAAACTAAAGTTCGACCAAGTATGGAGCTCTGCATATCCGCCGAGCTTTAGCTCGGGCATGGGTGAGAGCGCGATACCCGATGGGTTCGGGGACGCACCCATTGGGTCGCGCACTCTCGGAGAA
>DATAQH010000213.1:0-4017 GCA_036264815.1 Candidatus Cybelea sp. | reverse complement strand
CGTTGACGACGTTTCCCCCGATTCGGGTTCGGTGCTCAAATCATTGAAGAAACAAGTCGTCATCGGCTCGCTGGTCGATCCGGTCAACGGTGCCGGCAATCCCTATGGCTTGACCGTCGCTCCGTCCAGCAGCGGTGATTTTACCAAGGGCGATTTGGTCGTCTGCAATTTCAACGCCAAGTCGAACGTCCAGGGGACGGGAAAATCGATCGTCGCGATCCATCCCAAGCCGGGTTCCAAGCCGATGCACGTTTCGTCGATTCCTTCGTTGAAGGGCTGCGACGCGTTGGCGCTCGCCGGCAACGACACGATCTGGGCGGCATCGATGGTCGCCGATGACAACCCCATCATCGATTCCATGGGCGACCTGATCCAAAATATCAAGGGCAAGCCGTTCAAACAGCCTTGGGGGCAGGTCTTTGCTACGCCGAAGACGGGCTCGCCGGCCTTTTACGCCAGCAACGCGGGGACGGGAACGGTCGTCCGCATCAACCTCGGCTCGACGTTCACCTATGACGTCGTCGGCTCGGGATTTCCGGTGAACCACGGCAAGCCGGGAACCGCGCTCGCACCGTCGGGGCTCGCATACGATGCGAGCATCGACACGCTGTACTTTGTGGACGGGCAGAACAACACGCTCGTCGCGTTCAAGGACGTCTCCTCGATTCCCGACGGCGGCATCAAGGCGATGGATAACGGCATGAAGTTCGGCGGACCCAATGCTAACGACGCACGGATCGTCTACTCGGGTACGCCGCTCAACGGTCCGATCAGCACCGCGCTTCTGCCCAACGGCAGCATCGTTGCCGGCAACACGCTCGATCCGGACGGCAAGAATCTCATGGTTGAGATCTCGCCGGCCGGCAAGCTGCTCGACGTTCGCAATGTCGATAAAGGTCCAGCGGGTTCGATCTTTGGCATGGTTGCTACCGGCACGCCGGCAGATACGAAAATCTGGTTCAACGACGACAACGACACAAATCTGCAGGTACTCGAAAAGTAAGGGCCCTCGATGCGAACGAATCGCATCGAAACGGAAAAAGCCGGCAGCATGAACCGCCGGCTTTTTCCTTTTCTTGGTTGAGGCTTTAGGTCTTCGGCTGGTGAACCGAGTCCTTGATCAGCTTTAGTTCGACCAGATCGTTGCTGTATACGCTGCGCATCGGGAGGTGCGTGCGAGTGTCGCTGACCACGAGCGGGATCTTGTACGTCGGGTCGTAGGCGATGGTCTGCTTCGAGCTGGCCTTGAGGTAGCGCGAGCCCTGCTGTTCCAAGGTCCCGGTGGAGGAGAGGGAGATGGCGCCGTACGCCTTCGGGATCGGCCCTTTACCCTGCAGACTATAGGTGCACTTCCAGGTCGTCAGCGCGTTTGCGACGCCCGACGCGCCGGGAAGCAGCGCGGCCTTGACCTCGTAAACCTGTTGCCAGCTCGACGTGCCGCCGGCATTGAGTTCTTTAAAGAACGCGCGTCCCAGCAGCGGAAAGAGGGTCAGCTGGATCGGCGATAGCGCGTACGGGCGTTCCGTACACGCGACGCTTCCGTTCGCGTAGACCTCGCACGTATTGCTGGCTCTGGGCCGTGCCGTGTTCCACCAGTTATCCGTGCCGCTGACCATCAAACCCCCGTCGGCGGCCTTCCAAAAACTGACGGTCGTCGTTCCGGTTCCGTTTCCGGAGCTCGCGACCTTGGTGTTGTAACCGAATTCGTAAACGAGATGCCGCACCGCCGTACCGGCGGGGGGAGACTGTCCGGTGAGCGCGACGAGCGCTGCGAGCAGCAGACCGAGGGCCTTCATAATTGTTTACCTCCAGGCGCGTAGCCGTTCCTTGCCTGCTTTATCCTAAACCGGACTCCCATAGACCTCTAACGAGGACTGTGCGAGCGCGATTTAACGTCCCGATCCTCGAACGAACTCGGCATTTTCGAAACAGTTATCGGCACGCGCTTGCGCGCTCGGCAGCCGCCCACTGTGAGGTTTTGTGTAAAAAGCAGTTCTTACATCTTGACGTGGGCGATCGTAATCATCGTCTTGGCGCCCGAGGTCGTCAATGTTACCGAGGTCTGGCCTTTGCCGGGATCGCCGATCGTGAAGACGGCGCTCTGAATAGGCGACGTTACGTGCGATTTCTCGGAGCCGGCCGGCATGTTCTGCTGATACCACTGATAGACTTTGTCGAACGAATCGTCGGTCGTCAGGACCTTCCCCGCGGCGGTCTGGCCCATATTGCTGCTGCTGCCGGAGGCTTGGGTCTGGGCGCCCGGATATGAGGGAGGCTCGCTGCCGGCTGCGGCGCTATTGTCGGAGGTGCCCGGCGAGCCGGCGGCCGCCGGCGAGCTTGCGCCCGATGTATCGGAGGCGCTGGTCGCGGCTGCGTTGGTGGTATCCGAAGCGCTGGTAGCCGAGGCGCTCGACGACTGGTCGGAGTTGTCCGAAGATTTGCTGTTGCACGCGGTAACGGTAAGCATCGCGGCGACAAGTACGAGCGAGAGGCTGAGAAAACGCATACGAGTTTCTCCTCAATGGATGCAGCGGTTGGGCTGGCGCGCCGCCTTCGGGCGGACGCTTGGTATGGGGACTATAGCAGGGGCCGAGCAAGCTTTCCTGCCCGGCCTGCATCCTGCCGTCCCAGGCCGTACCTACGGCTGCGAGCTCGAACTCGAGGTCGAGTTGCTCTTCTGTTGTACGCCGCCGTTCGCCGGTTGCGTGACCGTCGTGGTGTTGGTCGTCGTCGTCGCACTCCACGGATGCCAGTAGAACATCACAAAGAGTACTGCCGCTACGACGACGATCACGCCGATAACCCAGGCGATCGGCCCAACCGGGCTCCCGTTGACGACTACGGGTCGTTCATCTGCCATGCTTGATACCTCGAAGCGCCTTCTTCCCAATAGGCACTCGGATCTAACCGAGATAGCGGCTAATTAAAGATGGGCCGCGCATTTCGCGCGACCCATCCGTTAGCTCCATCCGACGGCGGTTATCGCCGCTGGATCGCTGTTACTTCGAACCCTTATAGGTCTGGATGCAGGCTCCGCCGTCCGCGTTGCTCCACATGGGCTGCATCGTGTATTTCTTCTTGTGGAACTTCTCGTTGGCGATTCCATTCCAAGCGCAGATGTCGCCGATTTCGCCGTACTCGCCGTTATACCAGCCGCTACCGGGTTCCGGATCGCTGATCGACTCGCCGTATTCATGGCCTTCGACGATCGTGACGCCCTCATCGGTTGAGGTCTCGTCCTTCGGCGGGGTCTGGAGGAAGCCGGCGCCGCAAGAGCCGCCCGCGTTGGGCATGTACGGCAGGTTCGTGTATGAAACCACGTTGCCATTGTAGCTGGCGCTGTGATAGGCACACCACGACGTTCCGAAGCCGATCGAGCTGCGGCCGTTCGGCGTCGCGACGATATACGAACCATTGGGATCGTAACCGAAATGCTGCACGCCAACGTTGGCTTCGGCCGCAACCTGAGAATCGGTCGGATTGGTGGGAACGGCATCCGTTTCATCGTCCCACACGCCGCCGGCCTGGTTCTTCGGGTTAGTAACGTAAACGTTACCGCCCGAGACCGTTTCGTAGTACTGGGTGTAAATGTTGTTGTGAAGGCTTCCACCCTCGTTCTTCAGGTACGTCTTCAGGAGTTTCGCGACGTTGTCGGGATCGCCGTACTTCTGATAGCCCCAGAGGATGAGGTAGGTCTTCGGGGTCACGAGCAAGGGGCCACCGTTGTACGAAAACTGAGTGTCCGGATTGATCTTTCGCCCGGCCGCCATCTCACGCGTCGGGAAATAGTGGGGCGTGTGGTAAACGACATTGCCGTCACGGATCCAGCCGGCCCCGGTCGGGGAGGCGTGCTGGACGAACGACGAAGCCGCCGACCCTGAGCTGGGCGTCATGCCGCTATTTGCGGAGCAGCCCACTATTGCGAGCGTTGCCGCGCATCATAAAATGCCGACAAGCCGCGAGTGCCTATACATACGCAATCAACCTCGATAAAAGGAGTAGCTAGGAGTAGCTAGC
>DATAQH010000114.1:0-5550 GCA_036264815.1 Candidatus Cybelea sp. | reverse complement strand
CGATCGACGTCACGGCGACGCACCCGGTCAGTCTCAAAGGTTACGTCAACACTTCCAAAGGCCGCGTCACGACGTCGGTGACGCAAAGCATCGCCTTCTCAAACTTTCAGCGCATCAACGACACGTCGAGTCAGTTCCTGCAGAACATCAAGCAGAACACCTCGATCACGTCGAACACCATGACGTCGTCGCGCGGCAAGAACCTTCGAACGCAGAGCCAGTGGACCTACCCGTTCGACGTCCGCTACAACTACGTCGTAAAGAGCGGTGCGGCAACCCAGACTACCGACGTCCTGCAGACCAAGAGCGGAAGTGGGCTCGATCAAACGCGCAGTAAGGCATCGTCCTGGTCGTCGCTCAACAACGTGCACTCGTACGACGTCCTGAACATCCACGGCGGCAGCGCCTCGCCGTCGAACGGCAAAAGCCGTCAACAGTACAAATCGCTCAACGTCGACGGGGCATGCTATCAGGAAACGCTCAAGTCGCTGCTGTACGTCTTGACGAGCAAGTTAAAGGGCTGTTAAGGCGCCGCGTTGGCGGCCGGCGCGAGGGAGCGGCCTCGACCGTCCGGCGGCGGCGCGGGGCGGTGTAAGGCATGACGACGCGAGAGTTGATCTCTGCGGTTTACTCTGCTTTCAACCGGCGAGACGTCGACGCCACCCTCATGGCAATGAGCGAGGAGGTTAGTTGGCCTAAAGCCTCTGAGGGCGGCCGAGTCGTCGGGAAAAAAGAAATTCGAGAGTATTGGGCGCGTCAGTGGGCAGAGTTCGACCCGCGCGTCGAGGTACTTGAAGTCGTCGACCGTAAGGACGGCAAGGTCGAGGTCAAGGTGCGTCAACTCGTGAAGACCTTGCAAGGAGACGTCCTATCAGACACGGAGCTGCGGCACGTCTATACCATTGCCAACGCCCTCATCGAGCGTATGGACGTCGACGAAGGGGAGGGCCCTTTAGAAGGCCCGTCCGCGTCTTTCTCGAGAGACTAGGCGCGCAGAGACGGCGGAGGCCGCGTCAGCGGTCGTCGAACCAGCCCGACGGCGCGACGTCGAGGTTGACGTTGATCTGTTTGACCTCGGTATACGCATCGTAGCCGTAGGTTCCGAGTTCGCGGCCGATGCCGGACTGCTTGTAGCCGCCCCACGGCGCCTCGTTGTACGTGGGATGGTAGGTGTTGATCCAGGTGATGCCGGCACGCAGCTTGCGAATTACGCGGTGCGCTTTGGCGATGTCTTCGGTGAAGACCGCACCCGCCAAACCGTAGATCGTGTCGTTGGCGACGGCGATCGCTTCCGCTTCGTCGGCGAACGTTTGCACGACGAGGACCGGGCCGAAGATCTCTTCGGCAACGATTCGCATCTGCGGCGTCGTCCGATCGAAGATCGCCGGGGAGATGAAGGTCCCCGCAGCCAGCTCGCCGCCGCACAGAAGCTTCGCGCCTTCCTCGACGCCGGCGGCGATGTAGGCCTCGACGCGTTCGCAATGGACCGGTGAGATGATTGGCCCCATCTCGGTCTGCGGATCGAAACCGTCGCCGACGCGAATCTTGCCCGCTCGTTCGACGAGCCGGTCGAGGAAACGGTCGTGCAGCGATCGGTCGATTACCAAACGCGAGCCGGCCGAACAGACTTGCCCGGCATTGGCGTAGATCCCGAAGAGCGCATAGTCGATCGCGGTGTCGAAGTCGGCGTCGGCGAAGACGACGTTGGGAGACTTACCGCCAAGCTCGAGCGAGATCTTTTTCAGATTCGACGTCGCGGCTTGCATGATACTGCGGCCGGTCTTCGTTCCCCCGGTAAAGGCAATCTTGTCGACGAGCATGCTCGCGGCCAGCGCGTGGCCGGCAATCGCACCCGCACCGGTGACGACGTTGACGACGCCGCGCGGAAACTCGAGTTCCTCGAAAATCGCGGCCAGGCGGATTGCCGAGAGTGGCGTCAGCTCGGAGGGTTTGAGGATGCAGACGTTCCCGGCGGCGAGCGCGGGAGCGAGCTTCCAGACGGCCATGAGCAGAGGATAATTCCACGGAACGATCTGCCCGCAGACGCCGATCGGCTCGCGGACGGTAAACGTCTGCGAGGGAGCGGGCACTTCGAATGTTTGTCCGTGCGGCTTCGTCGCCAGGCCGGCATAATAACGAAAGCAGTTGGCCGCGTCGACGGTGTCGTACTCGGTCTCTCGCAAAGGCTTTCCGTTGTTGAGCGTGTCGAGCCGCATGAACTCTTCGCGGTGTGCGTCGATCGCATCGGCCACTTTGAAGAGCAGCGCCGCGCGGTCGGCGGCGGTCGTGGATGCCCAGGGCCCTCGGTCGAAGGCGTTGCGCGCGGCCGCGATTGCGGCTTGCGCATCCTCCGCCCCGGCTTCGGCGATCGACGCGATCTTGCGACCGTTCGACGGATTGAAGAGGTCGCGCGTCGCGCCGCTGCGCGCGAGCCGCCATTCGCCGTCGACATACATCGGAATGACGCCGCCGTCGCGGGGCAGATTCGCGAGAATCGACTGGGGATCGACCGGCGAGTTCGCCGTTCCTTGCATCGTCATAGTCTCTTTCTGTAGCGCCCGTACGCCTCTACGATGCGTTCGACGTGGAAACCGGTTGCGGTTCCATGCTGGCGAGGCTTTCGCCCAGCGCGCGGCAGACGTAGTCCGCTTCGTCTTGCGTGATCGTCAGCGGCGGCTCCACGCGAATCACTCGCGCGTTGACGAGAGTCCCGGAGACCAGCACCCCTCGATCGAGCATTCGCTTGCCGAGCTCGAATCCGGTCGCGTCGTCGTGAAACTCGAGCGCGATGAGCAACCCCTTTCCGCGCACGCTCGCGACGAGGGCGGCGTGCGGCTGTACCGCCGCGCGAATTCCCGCCAGCATGCGCTCTCCCAGCCGCGCCGCGCGCTGCGGAAGCTGTTCCTCGATGAGAACGTTGATCGTCGCCAGCGCCGCGGCGCAGGCGAGCGGATTTCCGCCGAACGTCGACGTGTGCAGAAACGGGTTGTCGAACAGGCGCGCGAAGACTTCGCGCCGTCCGACGACCGCGCCGGCCGGTACGACGCCGCCGCCGAACGCCTTCGCCAGGCACATGAGATCGGGTGCGATACCGTAGTGTTCGCAGCAGAACATCTTGCCGGTTCGCCCCATGCCCGTCTGCACTTCGTCCAAAATGAAGAGCGAGCCAAACTCATCGCAGAGCGCGCGCACGCCCGGAAGATAGTCGTCGTCGGGGATGTTCACGCCGCCCTCGCCTTGGATCGGTTCCAAGAGGACGGCGCCGACGTCTTCGCCCACCGCGCGGCAGGAGGTCATCATGTCGCGCAATGCGGGCAAGTCGTTGAACGGTACGTGCTCGATGTTGGGCAGCATCGGTCCGAACGGCCGCCGGAACTCCGCCTTCGCGCTGGCCGAGAGCGAGCCGTAACTCTTGCCGTGAAATCCCTTCGTTGCCGCGACGATCGTCTGCTTTGTGGGATCGAAGGCGCGCGCGAGTTTGAGCGCACCCTCGACCGCTTCGGTTCCGCTATTGCAGAAAAAGCTGAAGTCGAGCTCGCCGGGCGTCAGCATCGAGAGCGTCTTCGCGAGCATCGCACGCAGCGGATCGAGCAGGTCCTGACTGTGCAGCGGCTGCCGCCGCAGCTGATCGGTTACCGCTTTGACGACTTTGGGATGACGGTGGCCGACGTTGAAGATGCCGAAGCCCCCCAAACAATCGAGATAGCGGCGTCCGTAGACGTCGCGATACGAGTTCGGGCCGGCGTCGGCCCACTCGACGACGGCGCCGGCTTCGCGCGCGTCCGTCGCCTTGCAGTATTCCAGGAATCCCGGGTTGACGTGCTCGCGAAACCCGTCGACGGTCTCGCGAGTGATCCAGGCGGCCTCCTCGGGGCCGACTTCGACGTTTTCGATCAGCGCGAGGACGCGCTGCGAGTATTCGTACGCCCTGCGTTCGCGATCGGCAGACGACGTCACGCCGCAAAGACCTCGGCGGTTGCGTCCCGCAGCGCTTGCAACCCTTCGTCCAGTTCGGCCTCGGTCACGACCAGGGGCACGAGAATGCGGATGACGTTGCTCCGGCCGGCAAGCAGAACGATAAGCCCTCTGCGGCGCGCGGCCTCGAGAATTTCCGGCGCGCCCGACGAGAGTTCCATCGCCATCATCGCACCGAGCCCGCGAACGTCGAGGATTTGCGCGTGGCTCGACTGCAGGTGTTGCAGGGCCGATTCGATGCGCGCGCCGACTGCGCGGGCTCGCTCCAAAAAGCGCTCGTCCATGATCTCGAAGATCTCAAGCGCCGCCGCGCAGGCCACGGGATTTCCGGCGAAGGTGCCTCCCAGGCCGCCCGGCTCCGGCGCGTCCATGATCTCGGCCTTCCCAACGACCGCGGCGAGCGGAAGCCCCCCACCCAGCGTCTTTGCGACCGTCATCAGGTCGGGCTCGATCCCATAGTGCTCGCAGGCGAAAAGCCGGCCGGTTCGGCCGAAGCCCGTTTGAATCTCGTCGGCGACGAACACGATTCCGTGCTGCGACGTAATTCGCCGCAGTTCGTGCAGAAAGGCGGCCGGCGCCGGGAGGAAGCCGCCTTCACCGAGGACCGGTTCGACGATCATCGCCGCCACGCGATCGGCGGAGACGACGCCGTCAAAGATCTCGGCGAGGGCTCGCAGTGCATCCTCGGTCGTCACGCCGTGCCGAAGGCTCGGAAACGGTGCGTGGTAGATCTCGCTGCAAAACGGCCCGAAGTGCTGCTTGTACGGCGCGTTCTTGCCGGTCATCGTCAGTGCTAGAAGCGTGCGTCCGTGGTAACCGTGCGTAAACGCGATCACGGCTGGCCGGCGAGTGTACTCGCGCGCAATCTTTACGGCGTTCTCGGTCGCCTCGGCGCCGGTGGAGAGCAGCAGCGACTTTTTCGGTGAAGTACCGGGGGCGCGCCGATTGAGCTCCTCGGCAACTCGCAGATACGGCTCGTACATCGCCACCTGGAAGCACGTGTGCGTGAACCGCGCAGCCTGCTGCGCGATGGCCGCGACCACCCGCGGGTTGGCGTGCCCGGCGTTGAGCGTGCCGATGCCGCCGGCGAAGTCGAGGTATCGCCGCCCCTCGGAGTCCCAGAGCGTCGCTCCGCTCGCACGTTGCACCCAGATCGGGTGCGCCGTGGAGACACCGCGCGCGACGTTTTGCGCGCGGCGCTGCGAGAGAGAAAGTTTCGTTGCGGTGTTCAAAGCGAGGAAGTTATATTCGGCATATGTAAAGGCGCTCTTCCTTAGGCTGCTGGAGGCCATTGGGGGAGGCACGTGCACAAGCGAATCGTCGCGTTCGTCGTCCTGGCGGTGGTTGCCATGCCCTTCGGAGCGAGAGCTGGAACGACCGGGACCCTGCGCGGCCGAGTCATCGACGCGACGACCCGGGCTCCCCTCGCCGGGGTGGCGGTCAGCGCGGTTGCGCCGTCGCAGACGGCGCAGACGGTCTCGGACGCTTCGGGCTCCTATTCGTTTATCTCGCTTCAGCCCGACACGTACACGGTGAGCGCGAGCAAATCCGGATACGATTCGCTCTCCCAGCCGG
>DATAQH010000164.1:0-1736 GCA_036264815.1 Candidatus Cybelea sp. | reverse complement strand
AGTCGCGCGAGCAGAAGCTCTCCGATGTGGATTTCACGCAAGTCCGTCCCGGCGACAGCGTGAGCTACGGCAGCATCGAAGCCGAGTTCGTGCACGTGAATCATTCGGTGGCGGGCGCCTGCGCGTTGGCGATTCGCACGCCGGTCGGCATCATCTTTCACACCGGCGACTTCAAGTTCGACCAAACGCCGATCGACGGCAAGCCCGCCGACTTCGCGCGCATCGCGCGGATCGGCGACGAGGGCGTGCTCTGCATGCTCTCGGACTCGACCAATGCCGAGCG
The DNA here is from genome assembly GCA_036264815.1 of Candidatus Cybelea sp. Classification (GTDB taxonomy): domain Bacteria; phylum Vulcanimicrobiota; class Vulcanimicrobiia; order Vulcanimicrobiales; family Vulcanimicrobiaceae; genus Cybelea. The sequence goes on along the minus strand of DATAQH010000164.1, from coordinate 1,453 downwards.
GCCCGGCCACACGCGCTCGGAGCGAATGGTCGGCGAAGCCTTCACCTCGATTTTCTCGCACGCGAAGGGGCGGATCGTAGTCGCGTCCTTCGCGTCCAACGTTCCGCGCATCCAGCAGACGGTCGATCACGCCGTGCGCTTCGGCAGCAAAGTTGCGTTCCTGGGACGCTCGATGCGCAACGTCGTCCACTTCGCAAGCGAACTGGGCCACCTGCGCGTGCCCGCTGACTCCGTGCTGCGCATCGAGGAGATCGACGCGTATCCGTCCGAACGCGTCGTCGTGATGACGACCGGCTCGCAGGGCGAGCCAATGAGCGGCCTGGCCCGAATGTCGGTCCGCGACCACAAGAATTTCAAGATCGTTCCCGGCGATACCGTCGTCATCAGCGCGACGCCGATTCCCGGCAACGAAAAGAGCGTGCACAAGACCATCAACAACCTGTGCAAGCTCGGGGCGACCGTTATCCACGGGACCGACGGCCGCTCGCACGTCTCGGGGCACGCCTCGCAAGAGGAACTGCTGCTGATGCTCAATCTCGTGCGGCCCGAGTTCTTCGTTCCGGTGCACGGCGAGTACCGCATGCTGGCCGCGCACGGAAAACTCGCCGTCGAGACCGGCGTCGAGCCCGGAAACGTCTTCATCGTTGAAAACGGCGACGTGCTCGAGTTCACCAACGAGTATGGCGACAAGGTCGGCCGGACGTACGGCGGCCACGTCTTCGTCGACGGCTCCGGCATCGGCGACGTCGGCGAGGCGGTATTGCGCGATCGCAAGGCGCTCTCGAACGACGGGATCATGATGGTCGTCGTCGCGATCGATGGCGAAGAGGCGCGCGTCATCGCGGGGCCCGATCTCATCTCGAAGGGCGTGTTCTATCTTCCCGAAGCCGGCGGCGTGCTCGACGAACTGCGCGCCGAACTCGTGGCGGCGATCGACGGCATCTCCGTCGACGCGATGCGCGATGCCGACTCGGTTAAAGAACATATTCGCAGCGCGTTGGCGAAGGCGGTTTACGAGCGCACCAAACGCCGGCCGGTCGTCATTCCCGTCGTTATGGAGATTTGAGGGTGGGGCTTCGGCCCCGCGTTGTAGGACCTTGGTAGAGCCCTGGCGTGGCTCTACGACTCTCCGCTCCCTCGCCCGGTTGTGTTATACCGGAGGCATGGCAGCCGTACGGAAGCTGGCAGATAACCAGCTGCAGACGTTTTCGCATCGCGATTACGTCACCGATTCGCTTTTCGACGGGATCGCCCAGCGGGCCGCCGCGGACTTCAGAGATGGCAATTTTTCGTTCCTCGACGTTGGCGGCGGTCCGGGCCTCTTCACCGACCGGCTGTTGGAGCGCTTTCCAAAGTCGCGTGGTGCCGTGCTCGACAACTCCGAGCTGCTGCTGGCGGAGAATACGAGCAACGCTCGTAAGCAGCTAGTGCTGGCTTCGGCGACCGACATGGT
>DATAQH010000162.1:0-4934 GCA_036264815.1 Candidatus Cybelea sp. | reverse complement strand
GTGCGAATCTGCAGCTGCTCGATCAGCCTCGTCGCCGCCGCCCGTTCGCGCGCGACGTCCACGAGGAGGTCGCGGTCGACGAAGTCGGCCAGGTGCGCGAGCGAAACGTTCTCGCGCACCGTCATCCCGAGGACCAAGCCTTGACCTTTGCGATCCTCCGTGATGAAGGCGACTCCCGCGGCGATGTCGCCTGCGACGTCTCCCGGGCGCAGCGCCGCGCCGTCGACTTCGACCTCGCCTCCATCGGGCACGTCGGCGCCGGCAATCGCACGCAGAATCTCGGTGCGTCCGGCTCCGATGAGGCCTGCCAGACCCACGATCTCGCCGCCGCGAACGGTGAAGCTCACGTCTTCGAATGCCGGCCGCCGCGAAAGCATACGGACGTCCAGGCGCGCCGGCGCATCGGGCGCAATTGCAGCCAATTCGGGGAAATGCGCGTCGAGTTGCCGTCCCACCATGTCGCGGACGATCTCGCCCGGGGAGAAATCGGCAACGGGCTTTACCGCGACGATGCTGCCGTCGCGCATGACGGCGATGCGATCGGCGACGCGCGCGAGCTCTTCCATGCGATGCGAAATGTAGATGATGCCCGCGCCCGAAGTTCGCAGTCGCGCAATCACTCCGAAGAGCCCCTCGATTTCACGATCTGAGAGCGCGGCCGTTGGTTCGTCCATCACGATGATGCGCGCGGAACGCGCCAGTACTTTAGCGATCTCCACGAGCTGCTGCTGCCCGACCGAGAGATCCGAGACTGCAACGTCCAGGGGTACTCGCAGACCGAGCTCGTCGAAGACCTTCTCGGTGCGCCGCGCCGCGGCCGCCGAGTCGACGAAGCCGTTGCGCGTGGGTTCTGAGCCGAGCGTGACGTTGGCGATCGCGTTCAGCTGCCCGACCAGCGTAAACTCCTGATAGATCATGCCTATTCCCAGCTGCTGCGCGCGCTGGGGCGAATCGATCGCGACCGCCGCGCCGTCGACCAAGATCTCGCCGGAGTCGGCATGCAGTGCGCCGGAAAGGATTTTCATCAAGGTCGATTTGCCGGCGCCGTTCTCACCGACCAGTGCGAGCACTTCGCCCCCGTCCAGGGCGAGCGATACGTCAGAGAGCGCGCGGACGCCGGGAAAACTCTTCCCGATGCCCCGCATCTCCAGCAACTGCACCACGCTTATGTCGATGACTTGGTAAAGGCCCCCACGGGAATCTTCACCGCTGCCGGCGGCTGCTTGCCGCCGAAGTAGCCTTTGATAACGTCGATCGTCGTCGACCCGATCTTCGCCGGATACTGAATTGCATCGCCGTACATCTCGCCCGCTGCGATCGCTTTGCGCGCCTCGGGAGTCGCGTCGTAACCGACGATTGCGACCTTGCCGGTCAGACCGGCAGCGCGGACGGCGGCCAGCGCGCCAAGCGCCGAATCGTCGTTGATGCCGAAGATGCCCTTGAGATCGCGATGCGCTTGCAGAATGTCGCCCGTGTCGCTGCTGGCCTTATCGCGCGTGCCGCCGGAGTCGACGTCGGCGACGATCGTAACGCCGGGGCAGAGCTGCGCGATCGCTTGTTTGAAGCCTTTGACGCGATCCTGAACGCTGGTCACCTCCGGCTCGTCGACGATCGCGATGCTGCCGCTCGTGCCGACGGCCGTACAGATGAGCTTACCCGCTGCAAATCCGCCCTGTACGTTATCGCTTGCGATATGAGCGACGACGCGACCCTGATTGCTCGTACTCGCAATGTCGGCGGTAAAGACCGGAATATTCGCACCGTTCGCCTCGGCGATCGCGCTGCCGATCGCGGCCGAATCGTAAGGAGTCAGCACGATCGCATCGACCCGCTTGGAGATAAAATCCTCAACCTGGCTCTGCTGGCGCGCGTTGTCGCGGCTCGCATCCACTACGACGAGCGCGTAGCCGTACTTGGCAGCCTCGGCGCGCATGCCGGCCTCCATATCTTGGTAGAACTGCGCCTCGCGGTTTTGGATCGAGACGCCGATCGTCTTGTGCGCCGAGCCGGGCGAGCTCGGCGCGGGCGAAGCGGCGCCCTGCGAGCCTCCGTGCGAGCAAGCGGCTAAAACCGCAGTTAAAAGCGTGGCGGCAATCCGAGCGGGGGCTCTTTTCAATCTCTTCTCCTTCGCGGCTGACCCATTAACGGCGGTCCTGTTGAACGTTTTGAAGCGCGCCGCCTTTTAATACTGTCCACAGCCTGTGACGTTCGTCTTGTGCATTCTGTGGAGAATCTAGGCTTTTTTCGGGTTTTGGCCGCTTGCGCATGGACGATGCCTGCATCGGCTTAAGGGGGCCTTAGCCTTCCTTGCTTTTCAAGTCCCGGCCGGCATCAACGAGTTTTTGCGCGGCCGAGGTGTCGGCCTCGAGCCACGGGTCCTCCGGCGTAGCCCGATTGAAGGCTTTGGGTGAGGTACCATGGGGGTTGCGCTCCAGCCACGCCGTCGCTCGTACCGCAAGGTACTCGAAGTCGTGGTACTGCACCTGACCGCGGCGCCTGCGCATGATCGCGACGGCCGGCGCGACCTTTCTCCAGCAGTGCACGATTAAGCGCCCGAAAAGGTCCATAAAGGTATCTTCCGAGACGAGACCGCGCTTGACCAGCGTGCCCATTTCGTTGAGCCAGTTGCAGGCGACCATCTCCGGATGCGCGACCGGGTCGATGAAACCGAGTTCCTCGAGGTCGTGGCGATAGGCCGGATCTCCGAGTCTGAGCGAGAGGTCTTCTTGGACGTAGGTAATCGCGGCTTGCAGTTCGGGCGCGCGAAAGTCGCGCTCGAGCGCGAGCAGCGCTTGAAGTTGGTTACTGGCTTGCACGTGTCGCAGCTGGACCAGCGCGGCGATGACGCTGCCGCCGATCACGGCCAGCGTCCCGAGTTGCGCCGCTGCGGCGACGGTGGCAGACCAGGCGCTAAGGGCTTCCAAGCTCACGGCTTGCCGCATTCTTGGCGGCTCGCGGCGACCCCTAGACACGCCGCCTCCCGCGCGCAGAGGGCTTCGTATGCTCTCGCTCGCCTTTTCGGCCGCGATGCTTGGCATCGAAGGCTACGTCGTTCGCGTCGAGGCAGACAGCGCTCCGGGCACGCCGTTCTTTGCGATCATCGGCCTGCCCGACCGCGCCCTCAACGAAGCTCGCGAGCGCGTCCGGGCCGCGATCTTCAACTCGGGCTTCGCCTATCCGGCGGGACGGCTCTTGGTGAATCTCTCACCGGCCGACGTTCGCAAGGTGGGGCCGGCGTTCGACTTAGCCATTGCACTCGCGCTGATCGGGATCGACGAGCAAGTCCCGCGCTGCGCCTTGCAAGAATTCATTGCCCTGGGTGAACTTGCACTCGACGGGAAGCTGCAGCCCGTCAGCGGAGCGCTGCCGATGGTCCTGGGCGCGCGCAACGCGGGCTTTACCAAGCTGATCGTCCCAGAGTGCAATGCCGACGAAGCGGCGCTCGTTTCGGGAATCGAGCTCTTCGCGGTCGACTCGTTACGCTCGGCGGTCGCCGTCGTCTTGGGGCACGGCACGAAATGGCGGCGGCGAACGCTTGGCTTCGAACTCGCTCAAGACGAACGCGCGCACGGCGATTTCGCGGACGTTCGCGGCCAGCTCGCCGCCAAACGAGCACTGGAAATCGCCGCGGCGGGCGGGCACAATCTGCTCTTCGTCGGCCCTCCGGGCTGCGGCAAGACCATGCTCGCGCGACGGCTGCCGTCGATTCTTCCACCGATGTCCGCGCACGAAGCGCTCGAAGTAACGAAAATCTACAGCGTTGCGGGCCTGCTGCGCGGACGCACCGGGATCGTGCGCGCCCGTCCGTTTCGATTTCCGCATCACACGATCACGCAGACCGCCCTCGTCGGCGGAGGCGCGCTCGTCAAGCCCGGCGAGATCTCACTCGCGCATCACGGAGTTCTCTTTCTCGACGAGCTTCCGGAGTTTACGCGAAGCGCGGTCGAGGTGCTGCGCCAACCGTTGGAGGAGGGAAGCGTAACCGTCGCGCGGGCCGCCGGCACGCTGACGTACCCGGCTCGCTTTCAGCTCGTCGCTTCGATGAATCCGTGTCCGTGCGGGTATCGCGGTACGCGTACTGCGGAGTGCCGCTGCGACGACTCAACCGTTGCGAAGTACGTCGGCAAGCTCTCGGGTCCGGTGCTCGATCGCATCGATCTTCAGATCGAGATCGCTCGCGTGCCGTTCGACGACATGGTTCGTTACGACGGCGCGGAGCATTCAGCGACGATTCGCCGCCGCGTCATCGCCGCTCGCGAGCGCCAGCGCGAGCGTTTCAGCGAGACGTCACCGACCTGCAACGCCGAGATTCCCGGCAACGCGATGCGGCGGTACTGCAGGCTCGACGAACCCGCGATGCGACTGCTCGCGCACGCGAGTTCCAAGCGTCAATTCTCCGCGCGAGCGCTCGATCGGATCGCGCGCGTCGCGCGAACGATCGCCGATCTCGCGGGCTGCGACGCGATCGCCGCCGAGCACGTCGCCGAGGCAATCGTCTACCGGAGCCTCGAACGTTTGGGCGCGGCGGCGTAACGGAAGGCAGCTCCGATGCCCGCGCGCAACAAGGCGGCGTGCACGTTTTTGCTATCGTGTTCGCGGCGATGGTTACGGCGCTGGTCGATACGTTCGTCGGGACCTCGGGCACGCCGGCCGGCGGCCCGATCGACACCTTTCCCGGTGCCGACGTGCCCTTCGGCATGCTCCAATGGAGCCCCGACTCCAGCCCGAACGCGGTGCAGGCCGGCGGGGGCTACGCCTACGGTGACTCCGACCTCAACGGCTTCAGCCTGACGCACCTGAGTGGAACGGGATGCCCGTCCTATCAGGATGTCCCGATCCTGCCGACAGTGGGTACCGTCGCGAACCCCGTCACCACGGTCGCCACCTTCTCGCATCAACAGGAGCACGCCTCCCCCGGGCGCTACCAGGTCGTG